>JAQGHS010000849.1 GCA_028291605.1 Planctomycetaceae bacterium
CTGCTTGATTGAACGAGATCAGCTCTGTAGTGGCGATACGAAGTCGACCACTGCCCATCTGAGTTATGTCACAGACAAGCGGCTGACTAAACTGGTCAGTACGTTTGGAAAAGAGGGTGCCAAACTCGCTTGGCAGGGCGGAGCTGCCGCTATCAATACCATCGAGCAGATCATGGCTGGTGAGGAGATTGATTGCCATTTTCGACGTGTTCCCGGGTATCTCCATGCGGCTCTGGATGGGACGAAAGATGAGTCTGATGACCTGCGTACAGAGGCGGACTTGGCTCGCAAATTGGGATTTGATGCCAACTTCGAAGTCGCAGTGCCAGAAGTGGGGAAGCCCGGTATTCGGTTCGCGAATCAAGCTAAATTCCACCCGTTAAGGTACCTCAGCGCCTTAGCCAAGGCGTTCGTCGAAAAGGGCGGCGAGATCTACGAGCAGACCGAGGCCGCCGAGTTCGCGGAGGCGCCTCGCACCGTGACGGCAAATGGCAAGAAAATCGAGTGCGACTACATTGTGATCGCCACGCACGTCCCGCTGCTGGGCGAGACTGGAGTCGCCAGTGGAGCCCTATTTCAAACGAAACTGGCTTCGTACACGTCGTATGTCATTGGAGCCCGAATCCCCAAGGGGCGAATTGCTGAGGCCAGCTTCTGGGATACAGCAGATCCCTACTATTACCTACGCATTGACCAGGGCGAGACAAACGATTACGCGATCTTCGGCGGGCAGGATCATAAGACCGGACAAGCAAGCGATGGCGAAGCCAGATTTAGCGACCTGGAGAAACATCTCAAGGCGCTCATACCGGAAGCCGAATTCAATTATCGCTGGTCGGGACAAGTCGTGGAAACAGATGACGGTTTGCCGTTTATCGGTGAAACGGCCAAGCGACAGTTCGCGGCCACAGGCTTCTCCGGCAACGGCATGACATTTGGAACACTGGCGGCAATGATGGCGTGCGATGCCGCGACTGGCCGAGTGAATGCCTGGCAGGAACTACTCGACGTCAGCCGGAAGAAGCTCAACAGCACCTGGGAGTTGCTGGCGGAAAACATCGACTATCCGTACTACCTGGTTCGTGATCTGGTCACGCGTGCCAAGTTGAAGTCGGTTGATGCTATTGGAAGAGGTGAAGGTGCCGTCCTGAAAGTGAACGGGAAGCAGGCGGCTTGCTCGCGCGATCTCCAGGGTAACATCCATTGTGTTTCGGCAGTGTGTACTCACATGGGATGTATCGTTAATTGGAACTCGGTCGAGAAGTCCTGGGATTGTCCGTGTCACGGTTCTCGATTTGATCCTTCGGGTGCCGTGCTCGCAGGGCCAGCCGAAACCGCACTCGAAAAGATTGATCCCAATAATTAGTGGGGATCATCTTCCAAAACGAAACACATCCGCATCATCGTTCGGCCGTCTGAGGATCAAGTCTCGGATGAGTCGAGCGGCGATCATGCTGAAAGTAATCCCATTGCCCCCGTATCCCAACGCGTGATAAATCCGATCGTGTCCGACGGCCCGGCCGATGAAGGGCAATCCGTCTTTGGTTTCCGCGAATGTCCCGCCCCAGACATATTCCGGTTGGAAGTCTGAACCAGGGAACATCGTCCGGAATCGTTTGGCCAAGCGCTCGGCTTTCTCGCTGAGTAGTTGGTCGTCCTGATGATCCTTGGAGTATGGGGTATCCTCGCCACCAATCATCGCGCGGCCGTCTGCCGTCCGTCGGAGATAGAAGTAAGGATCGGCTGTCTCCCAGATCAAACAATCGTCTGGCCAGCGGTCAATACGGGGTAACGGTTGACTGGTCACGACATAAGACGTCAGCAGTTCGGCCGAGGCACTCGACAATATGGGGGCAGCGAAGTATCCGGTTGCGAAGACCACCTGTTTCGCTTCAATCAATCCTGCATCAGTCTGCAGCTTTACACCGCCAGCAACGTCGTCGGTCTGAATAACTCGCGTTTCCGCGAACGCCCGCAAGCCATTCTTTTGAGCCCGCGTCACTAAAGAATGAGTGAGCGAGTAGGGATTCACTTCGGCGTCGCCCGTCGAATACAACGCGCCGTGAGCCTGGAGTCCGCAGAGCGTTTTCAGACCTTCAGCACTGAGCAGTGAGACGTTGAAGCCAAAGTGCTGACGGCACTGGTGTTCGCTCGTTAGATCGATGAAATCCAGTGGTTCGCTGGCGAGATAGAGCGCATTACGGCGAACGAAGTCACATTGCGGTCCAAGTTCCGAAGTCAGCTCTTCGAGTTCCAGAATCGCCGTGACGCCTCGACGATAGGCATGCACCGCATGGCGCTCGCCTACGTGCTGGATTAATTCGATCAGCGGCTTGTCGATTTCGTATAGCAGCAGTCCCGTACTGGCGGCGGTGCTCCCCGCGCCGACTGCCCCACGATCAACCAACACCGTATCCACTCCGCTTTGAATCAGCATATCGCTGACGAGCGCGCCCGTAATTCCCGCCCCGACGACCGCCGCTTCGCAAGTAACGTGACCTTCTAAGCATGGGCATTCAATGGGTTCAGGGCCGGTGGCTTTCCAATAGGAAGGGCCGGAACGTACCGCATGTTGTTTCACAGACATTCGCTCAACTGGATGAATACGAAATAGACTACAAATTGTAAAACGATTCCCGTGCCGCGAGCAACTCGCGGCACGGGGATCTCAACCGATTTCAACTAGGCTCGGACACTTTCAGCGAAGGCCGGGTCCTTGCTGGTCGCACCATACTCGCGCATGATCGCTCGAGCGTCTCCGCAGCGCTCTGAAGTCACCGTCACGATGGAGCGCCCCGCCGCTAGTTCTCCCTCGTAGTGCTTCGCGTGCTCTGGGGGGATGCCCCATCCTGTCAGCGTTCCGACAACTCCGACGACGGCGGCCCCGGCAGCGGCGTTCGATGCCAGGACGCCCAATGTCCCCGCGAACAGTGCCGGTCCGATGACGGGGACCATACCCGCCAACACTCCCAAACCGATCAGACCGCCGATTCCCGCACCAGCAACGGCACCGGTGACGGCGCCCGTTCCAGCATTCTCGGCGACGTCTTTCGTTTTTTCTGACGTGGTGGTGTTCAATTCGCCCTTGGAAACGATGCCAATTTGGCTCGACGTGAAACCGGCATCGTAGAGTGCGCTAATGGCTTCGTTAGCTCGCTCACGGGTGGAAAAGACGCCGATGGCTGTGGTGCATGTGGTGGGGTACATGAGAATTCCAGACATTAAAAGTTGTTCGGCTACTGAGGAGGAAAGCAGCGCTGCTTTCCGGATGATCCGTCCGCAACGCATTTCTCGCGCCATTGGTCAGTCGGCCGACTGATTGAGAGACGCTGCTGAGATGGCAGCGGTCCCTTCAGGAACATCGAGCTTCGCGATTTGCTGCAAGATATCTTCGGGTCGAATCGTCTCTTCAAACGACTGGCAGACACTGGGCCCCAACACAATTCCCGCCTTCTCGCAAAGCAAACGCAATAACTTTAATTGCTCGGTATTTTCCTGCTCAGCCAGGAGATTGACTTGCAGATCGAGTTGGTTGCGACGTTCGCTCAGTCGCGCCTGTCGATTGCCGCTCATCAGAATTACCGGGGTAGCAAAGGCCGCTTGGAACGAGAGAATCAGGTTCAGCAACACGAACGGGTAGGCATCCCAGTGTTGTGGACTCAAGACATTCCAGACCATCCAGATCACCAACAAAGCACTTTGGACAATGAGAAAGGTCCAGCTCCCGACCAATTTCGCGGCCCGATCGGCTAAACGCTCGCCAAATGTTCGCGAATTGATCGACGCCTCTTCCATTTTCGCGATGGCTTCGACATTTTGACGGGTGACCTCTCGAATTGGCGGATGTTTTGACATGATGAAACCCGGTGAATGTGCGCATGATCCGCGCGGGTGAAGGAACGGTCGGCGATGGTGATTACCCAATCTGAGTCCCACACAAGGGTACGATCGAGAAGGCTTCTGCCCGAAGCCTAAATCTGAGCCCCAATTTCAAGTCGCAGCTACGCAACTCATATTCCAACAACTTCTGGGCAGACAGAGCGAGTCGCAGGGATCGCTGCTCCCCAGATTTCGTTCCCCGCGTCGAAACGATGAGAACGAGTTCATGAACTGTTGGGGGCCAAGCTGCTCGTTAAACGAGCGATAAACCCTGTCGATATCGTTGTTCTAGACGCAAGCGAATTCCCACTTTTGAAGAGGTGCTGTTTTAGATTGCGATCGACGCGCTAGGTAATGAAGCATTCCGTGCCTCGCCGCATACGCAAAGTTGCCTGAAATGCGAAGTGTCATCAACTCGTGTAATCCGTGTGACCGCTCAAATTTGGCACGCAATCTGCGATCTTGGTTGCTCGACTAAAATCCGTCCCACACTCTCTTTGGAAATCTTCCATGTCATTAAATGCATTGCGTGATCTTTTCGTTGACGAACTTCGCGACGTCCTCAGTGCTGAAAAGCAGCTCCTGAAGGCTCTTCCCAAGATGGCCAAAGCGGCGACTTCACCCGACCTGCGGAAGGGATTTGAGACCCATCTGGCGCAGACAGAGACCCATGTCGAGCGTTTGGTTCAGGTATTCGAATCGATTGGCCAAACGGCCCGTGCCAAGACTTGCAAGGCTATGAAGGGCTTGATCGAAGAAGGCTCGGAATTGATGGAAGAGGATGCCGATTCCGACGTGATGGACGCCGCACTGATTGCCGCCGCGCAAAAGGTCGAGCACTACGAGATTGCCACTTATGGCACGCTGGCCACGTGGGCGAAGTTGCTCGGTCAGAAGAAGGCCGTGTCGCTGCTGGTTCAAACCCTGAGCGAGGAGAAGGCCACCGACGAGAAGCTTTCGCAACTCGCCGAGACCACTGTCAACGAAGCCGCGATGAGCAAGTAGCGAAGTCTCGCGACTCTGAGATCAATACGTAAATCATCCCCAAACTACTCGTCTCTTGAGGCGAGTGGTTTCTTTGTTTAACCGTCTTCAATGTGACGTTCCCCTATTCTGCGAGGAAGTGACTCCCATGACCAAGCGATCCAAACCGACATCGAAATCCGTTGCCCAGTCGCAGTCTCCGGACGCCAAAGCGCTGGATTTGGAACAGAACACGGTCGATAGCAGTGGCCAATTCCTGACCGGCAACCAGGGAGTTCGGATCAATGACGACCACAATTCCTTGAAGGCCGGCGAGCGGGGCCCGACGTTGCTCGAAGACTTCTTGCTCCGTGAAAAGATTACACACTTTGACCACGAACGAATTCCCGAACGCGTTGTTCATGCGCGGGGTAGTGGAGCCCACGGATTCTTCGAGCTAAACGAATCGCTCGCCGAATACACTCAGGCCGCGTTCTTGCAGGAAACGGGCAAACGGACCCCGGTCTTTGTGCGGTTCTCGACCGTGGCTGGTTCACGTGGATCCAGTGACTTGGCTCGAGATGTCCGCGGGTTCGCCATTAAGTTCTACACCGAGCAGGGCAACTTCGATCTCGTCGGCAACAATATGCCGGTCTTCTTCATTCAAGATGCGATCAAGTTTCCCGACTTGATTCATGCCGTTAAGCCTGAACCGCACAACGAGATTCCCCAAGCCGCCAGCGCCCACGACACCTTCTGGGACTTTATCTCTCACACCCCCGAAGCCGCCCACATGATCATGTGGGTGATGTCAGACCGAGCAATTCCACGCAGCTTCCGCATGATGGAAGGGTTCGGCGTCCACACGTTTCGGTTTATCAATGCGAGCGGCGAATCCACATTTATTAAGTGGCACCTTAAGCCCAGCCTCGGCATGAAATCGATCCTGTGGGACGAAGCACAGCGCATTTCCGGATGCGATCCAGACTTTCATCGTCGCGACCTGTGGGAAGCGATCGAATCAGGCAACTTCCCCGAATGGGAAGTCGGCGTCCAGCTCATTCCGGAAGCAGACGAACACAAGTACGACTTTGATCTGCTCGACCCGACGAAGCTCGTGCCGGAAGAACTGGTCCCCATCATTCCCATTGGTCGCCTGGTGTTGGATCGCAACCCGGAGAACTTCTTCGCAGAGGTTGAGCAGGTCGCCTTCCACGTCGGGCATGTGGTTCCCGGAATCGACTTCACGAACGATCCGCTGCTCCAGGGCCGTTTATTTTCTTACACCGACACGCAACTCATCCGCTTGGGCGGCCCGAATTTTCACGAGATCCCGATCAACCGACCCATCGCGCCGGTCCATAATAATCAACGAGACGGCTTCATGAGGCAGATGATCAATCGCGGGAAAACCGCTTACGATCCCAATTCCGTCGGCGGTAATGATCCGCATCAGGCGAAGGTCGCTGAAGGCGGATTCGCATCATTCATGGAACGAATTGATTCGTCCAAGATCCGCGCACGCAGCAAGAGTTTTTCGGACCATTTTAGCCAGGCCGCGATGTTCTTCCGTAGCCAGACCGGGATTGAACAACAGCACATCGTTAATGCATTGCGCTTCGAACTGGGTAAGTGCGAAACTCCGGCAATTCGCGAACGCATGTTATATCTCTTGTCGCAGATCGATATGGGCCTGGCCAATGACGTCGCCGCTGGTCTGGGGGCTAAGGTGCCGAAGAAGATCGATGGATATTTGAACGCTAACGTCGGAGCAGACGCCGATCCGAAGGAAGTTCAGCCTTCCAAGTTTGCAGGCGAAGCTATGGACTCTGCGCCGTTAAGCATCATTCGCTCTGCCAAACCAGGTATGGCGACGGCCAAGATCGCGATCCTGCTGGCCGATGGATTTTATGAGGCAGCGGTGGAGGCAGTCAGTAAAGCCGTCTTAGCTGCGGGCGGTCAGGTCAAGATCGTTGCCACGCACGCTGGCACTGTCGCCGGAGATCATGGTGGAGAGTTGGCTGTCGACTTTAGTCTACCCACCGTCGCTTCGGTTCTGTTCGATGCCGTCTATGTTGCTGGCGGAAAGGCTTGCGTTCAAACACTGAGCGCCGAGCCGCGCGCTACCGAATTTGTTGAAGAAGCCTTTAAACACTGCAAGGCCATCGCCGCCACAGGCGCCGCCGTGGAATTCCTGGAGTCTACCCGTGTCGCCACCGGCATTGCGGAATCAGACCCCGCCGTGCCGGTCGGTGAAGACGATGAGGCGGCAAAAGTGAGCAAGAAATTCGTCGAAGCGATCAGTCAGCATCGCAACTGGGATCGCGAGTTGGTGACGCGCAAGAATGGTTAAGTTTGCGAGTTGCAGGCGGCAGTCCGCTGAAGGTCTCTGCCGTCGACAGATGGCCGGCAGCGTGCTCCGCGCGGCGCCTCCGATGACTATGTCGATTGAAATAATTGTTTTCGCACTAAATATCAGCGAGTGCGAAGATCCGTCAGTGCCTTATTCGGGCTAACAATTGTTGTAGTTCAGAGGGGTCCGCGGGCTTCACCAAGTGGTGATCGAATCCGGCCGCTTTGGCTTGTCGCTTATCTTCCTCCTGACCCCAACCAGTTAGCGCCACGAGCACCATTTGTGTTCCCCAAGGCTGCTGCCGAATGTGTTGTGCTGCCTCGTACCCATCCATCTGGGGCATTCCGATATCCATGAGGACGACATCCGGGGCGAACTCCTCTGCGAACTGCACCGCTTGAAGTCCATTGCAGGCGATGCGAACTTCATTACCCAGCATTTTGACAACCAGACTAAGCATGTGCGCAGCATCCGTGTTGTCGTCAACGACCAAAACCCTATGCGAGGACGAAGGCGTCTCCTTGGAGATTTGAGTAGGGGCAGGCTCAATGGGAGGATCAACAGGAATCGGCAGAGTTACGGTGAATTCACTGCCGCAATCAGTCCCCGCACTGTAAACCTCGATTCGGCCACCATGCATCTCCACGAGACGTTTCACAAGGGCCAGCCCGATTCCGAGCCCACGGTAACCTTTCTCGATCGGACGATCAATTTGTGAAAACATCTCAAAGATGCTTCGCTGCATTTCTGGGGGAATTCCGAATCCGTTGTCCTTAACTTTGATCGCGACTTCTGATCCCACACGTTCCACAGACAGCCAGATGTGACCGCGCTCCGGTGTATACTTTGTCGAGTTATTTAGGAGATTCGAGATCACTTGCGCCAATCGGCTCGGATCGGCATCAAGCATGATCGGGGTGGCCGGGAGAGTCACTTCCAATTCGTGATTCGCTTCGTCGACGAACGGCTGAGTGGCTTCTACTGCACTCTGGACGATGTCCGAGATGGCGACTTGGCACTTTCGGAGCTCGAGCTTACCCTGCGTGATGCGCGACATGTCCAGAAGATCGTCAATCAGCCGGACCATTTGCTGGGCCTGCCGCTCCATCATGCTGCGGATTTCTTCCATCGATGCCGGATCGTCTTTGGTGAACTTCATCACCTCAAGACCGGTTCGGATCGGAGCCAGGGGGTTGCGCAGCTCATGAGCCAGTGTGGCCAGAAATTCATCCTTACGACGATCGGCCTCGGAAAGACGCGCCGCGACATCCTTGAGCTGTTCATGAACTCTTTTCTGATCGGTGATGTCGCGAGTTGAACCTGCGACGGCTTCGACGCCCCCGTTGCTTCCAATGACCGGCACGAAAATGTATTCGTATTGCCGTTCCCCACTGTGGCTGGTGTAGGGAGTTTCGTCGCGGACTGGCAGGCGAGTATCAATGACCTTTTGTATTTGTTGATGTAGCTGGGCGGCCAACTCCGGTGGATAGTCGAGTTCGAAAAACGTTTTACCGACGGCTTGCGATAGATCCCTCTGCCATAAATTCAGAAGTGCCCTGTTGACGTACGTAAAGCGGCCCTGGAGGTCAAACGTGTAGTTGAAGTCGGCGGAATTGGAAAGCATCGTGTCGTATAGTCGCCGCAACCGCTCCGACTCGGCATTGAGCCGAAGAATTTCAGCTTCCGCCTCGCGCTGACGCGTCGTGTCCACGACCACGCCGGGCATTCGTATCGCGTGGCCTGCCGCGTCTCGCTCAATACGACCTCGCGCGATGACCCATCGCAACGGACCATGCAGAGTACCTAATCGATATTCCGACTCGAAGCGGTCCTCAGTTGCCAAAGCGCGTTCGATCTCCGAAACAACTCGATCTCGATCTGCGGGGTGGATGGCGCTGATGAATGTCGCCAATTCACTTTGGTTCGCAATTTCAGCTGCGAATCCGAATATCTGCGCGAGATTCTTATCGGCGATTACGACGTTCTTGTTAGGATCAAATTCCCAAGTGCCGATCTCCGCAGCAGCCAATGTCGATTCCAACCGCGAACGAGATTCATCCAGGCTTTGTTCTTGCCGTCGTCGTTCGGTGACATCTCGGAAAACCAGAACACAGCCAATGACCACTCCATCCTTCACCCGGATTGGGGCGGCGCTGTCATCGATCGGACGCTCGGAACCGTCTTTGGCGATCAGAACAGTGTGGTTCGCCAGGCCAACGATCACGCCTTCCGTCAAGGCTTTGGTGGCCGGATTTTCGACAATCTGCCGCGTTTGCTCGTTGACAATGTGGAAAACGCTCTCGAGAGGTTGCCCCAGCGCTTCCTCATTTTTCCAGCCAGT
>JAQGHS010000864.1 GCA_028291605.1 Planctomycetaceae bacterium
CGATGCGCAATAGATACTCGACCCTGAAGGGGTCGCACCTCCACGCTCTACGACCCCTCCAGGGTCGGCATTCCAATGAGCATCGTGTCCGGTGGTGTCGCTGCGCTCAACCACCGGCTATTCTCTGTGACCCTCTCCGGGGTCGAAGACTAGACACTACCGCCCGGGACGTTTTAACTGATGCGGCTCGACAATCGGACCATACATTTCCGGACGCCGGTCTGCCAGTCGATCAATCTCATGCTTGCCGGGGACGCGGATGACGTGCTTGTTCCGCGCCCACTCGGGATCAATATCGGCATACAGGATCTCTTCCCCCAGCGTCTGCGATTCGGCCAGTGTCTTCCCGACCGGATCGACAATCTTACTGCGACCGATGAAGGTAAAGCCGCGTTCCGTACCGACCCGATTCACGGCAATAAAGTAGACTCCATTCTCCATCGCCCGGGCATTGATGACGCACGCGGCCGTACATTCGGCTCCAGGAGGCCAGTTGGTCGGCAAGGCAATCAAATCGGCTCCCAGCAGCGACAGACACCGCGCCGTCTCGGGGAAGGCCGCATCGTAGCAGATATTCATCCCCACCCGCACCGGTCCGGCCGTCTGGACCGCTAAGGGACGATCTCCGTGGGTCGAGAACATATCAATCCCCAGGAACGGCAGATGGATCTTGCGATAGCTGCCGAGAACCCCCTCGGGCCCCACCAGCACGGCGGCATTGAAGACTCGATCGCCGTCCCGCTCCAACATCCCGAACACGGCGAAGCACTTCAATTCCGCACATTTCTGCACCATCCGGTCAGTCGCCGGCCCGGGAATCGGCTGGGCGAAGGGCAGGGCTTCTTCCAGGCTGCCGAAGCAATACCCGGGCACGGCACACTCCGGGAAGACCGTCAGCAGCGCCCCACCACGACTGGCTTCCGCCAGCTTTTCGCACATCCGCGACAAGTTCGCCTCGACGTCGCCCAGTTGGATATCCATCTGAACGCCCGCAATCCGATAACTGGGCATGAATGCATTTGCTCCTGCAGCAGGTTGTTTCTCAACGAGGACTCGACTGTCACGGTCGATCTCTGGGAATTATCATCTGCAGCCCGGGGTCCGACAATCCAACGAGGTTGGATTCGTTGAAGAATCATGATCATGATGAATTGCAAAGACTCAAAACATGCCCGATTTGGACCCCACTCGCTACAGTCTGACCGCCCGCTGGGTCTTCCCCGTTTCCAGCCCTCCGCTGGCAAACGGCGTCATCGAAATCGAATCCGGCCTGATTACTGCCGTTCACAATTGCCGTCCCAATCCCGAGACCGTCGACTGCGGTAACGTCGCGCTGCTCCCCGGATTGGTCAACGCTCATACGCATTTAGAATTCAGCGATCTGCAACGTCCCGTCGAACCGGCCTTACCGTTCACGCAGTGGATCAAATCTCTCGTGGGAGTCCGCCGTGAACGTCCAGCTACAGAGGCCGTGATCCTTCAAGGTCTCACGGAATGCCAAGCTGCCGCGACGCAGCTGCTGGGAGAAATTGCGACCCAAGATTGGTCAACTCAGACCTATCTGGCCCCGGGGATACGAACCATCGTGTTTCGCGAGTTGATCGGCATGCTACCCGATCGAGCGGCCGCTCAATTGGAAATCGCCCGGAAATGGCTCGGCGAGAGCGACACATCGGTGACGCGCGGCTTGAGCCCCCATGCCCCCTATAGCGTGCATCCCGATCTGTATCGAGACCTCATCCAACTCGCCGCCGAGAAACAAGCACCCGTGGCCATCCACCTGGCAGAAACACTCGCCGAACTAGAACTGCTGGATCGCGGCACGGGCGAGTTCGTCGAGATGCTCCAACGCTTCAACGCCTGGGATCAGCAGATCATCCCCCGAGGAACACGCCCCCTGGACTACCTGCGGCCGCTGTCAGCCGTCAGGCGCGGCCTGGTGATTCACGGCAACTACCTGGAGTCTGCGGAATTCGACTGGCTCGAAAAACATCCGCAAGTATCCGTAGTCTATTGCCCACGGACCCATGCCTATTTCCAGCACTCCCCACATCCCTGGAGAACGTTGCTCGATCGGGGCATCAATGTCGCTCTGGGTACTGACAGCCGCGGTTCGAATCCCGATCTGAGTCTCTGGCGAGAAATGCAGTTCCTGGTGACGACTTTTCCTGACGTCGATCCCGCACAGATCCTGGCGATGGGAACGCAACGCGGGGCTGAAGCCTTGGGCGTGGGGGCCGAAATGGGAAGTCTGGAACCCGGCAAGCAAAGCCAATGGGCCTCCATCCCGCTCCCCGAGACCCGCGACGGTGATCCCTACCGGCTGCTATTTGCCGGCTCGTGAATGAATTCAAGTGAGCCGGGTGCCGTGGGCTTATCACTCCCCTCCATTGTTGCCACTCACGACAATTGCTTGAATACGGTACGCCATCACCACCTTCCCCTATTGAATTCAGTACGTATGACAGTGGAGCTCGCACGACAGCGCATCGTAGTGACCGGCGGCACGGGGTTTCTCGGCCGAGCCCTCTGTGCGGGGCTGCGTCAACGCGGTTGTGACACGCTGGCCGTCCCCACGCATCTGGAATACGACCTGCTCGATGCCCAAGCGGTCGAACGTCTCTTTGCCAACTTCCGGCCCCAGGTCATCTTTCACCTCGCCGCACAGGTCGGCGGCATCGGGGCCAATCAGCGCGAACCGGGCCGGTTCTTCTACGAAAACCTGCAGATGGGGCTCAATCTGATCGAGGCCTCCCGGCGGCATGGCATCGAAAAATTCCTGCAGGTCGGCACCGTGTGTGCCTATCCCAAGTTCACCCCGGTCCCGTTCCGCGAAGACGATCTCTGGAACGGCTATCCCGAAGAAACCAATGCCCCCTACGGCATCGCCAAGAAGGCCCTCCTGGTGATGCTGCAAAGCTACCGCCAGCAGTACGGCCTCAACGGCATCTTCGTCCTCCCGGTGAACCTCTTCGGTCCCGGCGACAACTATGACCCCGCCACCAGCCACGTCATCCCGGCCCTGATCCGCAAGTGCGTCGAGGCTCAACGCAGTGGAGCCCCGGAGATCGTCGTCTGGGGCACTGGCTCAGCCTCGCGCGAGTTCCTCTACGTCCACGATTGTGCCGAGGGATTGATTCGCGCCGCGGCCGAGTACTCATCCCCGGACCCGGTCAATCTGGGCTCCGGCCAAGAGATCTCGATCCGCGAGCTCGTCGCACTGATCGTCAAGCTGACCGGCTATCAAGGCCAGGTGACCTGGGACACAACCCGCCCCGACGGCCAACCCCGCCGCAGCCTGGACACCTCACGAGCCCGGCAGGCCTTCGGCTTCCAAGCCCAGACCAGCCTGCTGGACGGCCTGAGAATCACCATCCAGGATTACCTGACGAATCAGTGACTTCGTAGGCGAGCATCCGGCGTAAGCCGGATGGTTGTTAGCGACTCACAAGCCACCCCAAAGGCCTGCCCCCACGAGCGACCAGGCGAGCCGGGTGCCGTGAGGCCCCGGACAATTTGACCCCGGAGGGGTCACAGAGAATAGCCGGTGGTTGAGGAGTGGAGCGACGACACCACCGGACACGAAGCTCATCGACATGTCGACCCTGGAGGGGTCGCAGAGCGCCATGGTGCGACCCCTTCAGGGTCGAATACCTCATTGAGCACCAGTTCCGGTGGTGTCGCTGCGCTCAACCACCGGCTACCCTCTATGACCCCTCCCGGGGTCAAATTGTCCGGGGCCTCACGGCACCCGGCTCACCTGGTCACTCGTGGAAGTGTGACCGTGGAGTGGCTTGCAAGTCGCTAACAACCATCCGGCTGACGCCGGACGCTCGCCTACGAAGACCTGCCCGTGGCCCTCATTCCCCAACGGCAACCTCACGCGACTGATCAATCACCCCTTCCTTCAACATCGCCTGCACGAGTTTCTTCACCAGCGGCCCCGCCATTTTGCCACCCGATCCGCCTCGCTCCAGCACGACCACCAGGGCATACCGGGGTCGATCGGCCGGCACATATCCGGCAAACCAGGCGTGATCCTGGCCGCCACGGGCCTCGGCCGTGCCCGTCTTGCCGGCAATCGCGACCTCTTTCAATCTTATCCTCTTCCCCGTCCCGTTCGGGTGCGCCACCACTTGCTCCAGCCCATGCCGCACCGCTGCAAGAGTCTGCGTGGACAACTCGGGAATCGACCGCGATTGCGGGGCGAGCAGCAACGTCGATCCAGACTCCGCCGGACGTTCCTCAGACACCACCGCCGACCCCGACCGGCGAGCCAACCGCGGCGTCAGCAACTCGCCACCATTCGCGATCGCTCCCATCATCCGAACGATCTGCAACGGCGTCACGGTCAGAGCCGCCTGCCCAATCGCAACCCCCAGAAAATCGCACGGCATCACCGGCAAATTGCCCGCCGATTCATTCGGCAGATCAATCCCTGTCGGCTGGCCAAATCCAAACTGACCCGCACTATCGAGCAACCGTTGGCCGCCGATCTCGCGTGCTCCGTTAAAGAAGTACACATTGCACGACTGAGCCATCGCCAACGACAGATCTACCGGCCCATGTCCGACTCCCTGATGCACGAACGGCAGACAACGACGCTTGTTAGGATGATCCAGATACCCCTGGCAATCGAACACATCCGTGGCGCGCCGCCGGCCCGCCTGCAACATGGCGGTCGCCGTGAGTGCCTTAAACACCGACCCCGGTGCTAGTGTCATTTTGTGCAAACGGGGATACAGCGGAAATCGCCGATCGACTTCAATCGCCTGGCGCTCAGCGGCCGACCCATTCAGATACACATTAATATCGAAGGTTGGCCAACTCGCAGCGACCAGCATCTCGCCGGTCCGGACATCCATCACGGCGATACAGCCACTCTGAGCCGGCGCCAGCGTGGGAGCAGCCGCCTCCTCGGATTCGGGATTCGTCGGACTGGGCGGCGGCGGATTGATCGCGTCCCGCAACAGTTGTTCCGCCTGTCGCTGCAACTCCAGATTGATCGTGAGCTCCACATCTTGGCCCGGTCGCGCAGCTCGAATCTCACGCTCTTCGACCACCTCACCCTGCGAATTCAACCACAACTTCCGCTGCCCGCGGACCCCTCGCAAATGACGTTCATGGAACAGCTCGATCCCCGTCTGGCCAATCCGGTCCCCCGGCAAATAACCCAGCGGATCACCCTGCGGCAACCGGGCCTGGCGAGCAGCCCATTCCTCTTGAGTCAGCGGTTTCCGATAGCCCACGATGTGCGGAGCCACACCACCCAGCGGGTACTCGCGATGGGTCACATCGACCACCCGCAGGTTGGGATACAGCTCCGGGTGCGATTTCAACTTGGCTCGCAAGCCCGTCGTGATGTCCGTCACCACCGAGTAGTAAGCCAACTCCTCTTTGAGCACGATCTTTTCGGGAGCTTTGGCCTCCGGCGCCTGAGCCACCCATTCCACAAACAGGTTCCGAGCCATCCCCAACCAGGTCGTCGCCGGAGCCTCAGGCGGCAACGGCTCCTGAGCCGCCAGCGCACGAGTTCGCTCGACCTTCTTCTTCATACTTTCGACACGATGCTGATGAGCCGCCCGCCGCTGATTCAATTCCGCGATCGGCACGTTAGTGGCATCAGCCAGTTGCTGCCACAACGCCGCCCGCTCAGCGAGAAACTTGTCAGTTTCCGCCTCAATGCGTTCCGGCTTCCGCCGTTCGGCCCGCGGTATCCGAGCCACCACTTTCGACTTCACCCAGCGCGGATCAGGCGGTTCTTCGATCCACCGATAATGCACCTGAACTTCCAGGCCAGCCACGTCTTCAGCGGCAATCTGCCCGTCTGACGTGAGAATGCTGCCATCCAGACACGGGATCTCTTCGATCTGTTCGGTCAGCTTGGAAAACTCGCCGGCATAAACCCCAGCCATCTCGATCTGCAACCGCCCCACCCGCCAGCCGACCACGACCAGCGGACAGACAATCACCGCGAACAGCAGCGCCAGCCGGACGAGCGGATACCGGTCAACCTGCCAGGAAAACCCCAGCAGACCGGCTCCGTCATCCTCATCATGCAGCGAACTAGCAGCTCGGTTTAACATAACAAAAACCAAACGCCTCTATCCATCATCAATTGTCCATTGTCAATTACCCATTGGTCAGCCGATGCCACCGACCCAACCCCGCCTGATGCCCCGAGTCCGCCACGCGGCGGCCCCAGACAATCATCCCCAGCACCGGTAAGGCCGCCAGCAACGCCGTATATAACCCGTCCCCCACAGCCGTCAGCAACACGCGTAGCGAGACCATCGAGGCCTCGTGATTCAACGTCCCGCGTAAGGCCGTCGTGGAGACCTCAATCAAGATCGTCGCCAGCAGCACCAAGCCCAGCAACCATCCCGGATGCCGTACCAATCTCGGCGAGCAAATCGTCTGCAACACATTGGCCACCACCAGGAAGCACAGCATGTCATTCCCCAGGCTGCGAGTCGCCAGGCAATCAGACAATAACCCGAGTCCCGCCGCCGCAATGAGTGCCGCGATATCCGTCAGCAACCACATCACCAGCAGCAACGCCAGCACCAGGAAGTTCGGCGAATACCCATTCCAAGCCAGCTCAGGCCGCAAAGCCGCCTGCCAGACAAACGCCAGATAACCCGCCAGGATAAGGAGGTAATGTTTCATGATGTTCGACAGCATCCGTGGGACGGGTCTCCAGACCCGTCCGTCCCGTTCTCTTCTCTGTATTCATTCTCAGTGATCTCCGAGTCTCCGTGGTGCATCAATGAATTTATTGCACCACGGAGACACGGAGAACACTGAGAGGAACTGATGAATGGGCACCAAGATCTAATTCGCCAACACGCGTACCGCATTCTCCTTCGGCTTTAACACCCACACAAACGTCGGCCGGACCGTCTTCGCGGCGGGTTCCACTTCGATCTCCCAATACGTCGCCCCGCGCTCCCATTTAGCGCGGACAATCTTCCCATAGAACATCGGGGGCGGGATGCGATTCGAGCTGTCACCGTCCGCGGGCCTGCCGGTCATCAACGGATCGGCCGCGGGAGAGTACACTTCATCTCCCACCTCCACCGCCTCCTTGGCCCCGATCCCGGTCAGCCGGCAGCGTTCACCGCCCGTCCCTTCAATGACCCCCACCGCACCCGTCTGCCAGCCCGAGGAAGTCTTCCTCAACAACTGGGCCGGGCTCTGAAACTTCGCATCGGTCACCGGCTGCAGCGAGCACGTATAGCTGCCACAATTCGCGGTCCGACCGATCACAATCTCGCCGGCGAACACCGGTTGATGGATGGCCACGCCGTGGTCAGCACCGATATCCAGGATGGCTCGACCCTGATCCAGGACCAGCAGATTCTCGCCCACCCCCTGCACCTTGCCGGTCCCCAGCAGGCGTGATCCGGGCACCTTACGGCCCGACATCAGCGTCACCGTCTCACTGCTCAGCACGCGCGCTTCCAGCCACTCCGGCAAGAGCAGCGGCTCGGTCGGAATGCCGGCAATCTTCGCCGCCGCCTGGGTCTCAGCCTGATGCAGCCGGCGAGTCAAATCGGCCACGCGGGCCTTGAACTCCCGCTCCCGCAGCACCTGAGCCGCCAGCCGGGCCTCCAATTGATCCAGCAGCACTCGCCGAGCCTGCCAGTCGCGAACGGCTCGCCAACTGGCCTGGCACACCTCGACACCCGCGCGCGTGACAGTCTGCCCCGGCCGAGACAAATCACGCCCCGCCAACCGTATGGGCTGAGAAAAATCATCCGGCAGCGACAACAATCCCAGCGACAACGCACTCAGGGCGAGGGTCGTAATCAGCCAGGAAAATAAGCCCGAACGCCGCATGTTATCGACCCGTAAGATGGGCACTCCTGCCCGTCCTGTTTCACGAAGAAGACGGGCAAGAGTGCCCATCCTACAGACCAAAATCACCCTTCACCGGTATCCAAGCTATCCCGCCACTCATTCAAGTGCTCGAGACAAATCGCCGTCCCCCGAGCCACCGTCGTCAGCGGATCATCCGTCACGCGGACGGGAATCCCCAACTGCTCGCTGAGGAACAAATCCAACCCGCGGAGCAGGGCCCCGCCACCCGTGAGCACCAATCCGTTATCGACCAGGTCGGCAACCAGCTCAGGATGACAATGCTCGATGACATTCTTGATGCAGTTCAAGATCGCCGTGACAGGCTCTCGCAAGGCCTCACGAATCTCCTCGCTGGTAATCAACGCCTTCCGAGGAATCCCGCTGATCGTATCCAGCCCGCGGACCTCGCTGGTCAATTCCTGCTCCAGCGGATACGCACTCCCCAACTCAATCTTGAGCTGCTCCGCCTGCTGATTTCCAATCCGCAGCGAAAACTGCTGCTTGAGGTACTCCACAATGGCATCATCCAGCTCATCACCGGCCACGCGGATCGACTTCCCCGCCACGATCTCCGTCAGGCTGAGAATCGCCACATCAGTCGTCCCGCCGCCAATATCGCAAACCATGCTGGCGATCGGCTCGGCAATGGGCAGACCGGCCCCAATCCCCGCCGCCTTAGGCTCCTCAATGAGGAACACCTGCCCGGCACCAGCCCGCTCAGCGCTATTGAAAACCGCCCGTTTCTCGACGGGAGTGATCCCCCCCGGCACGGCAATGATGACCCGCGGCCGAAACCCATGGCTGGACCGCAGAGCCTTCTGGATGAAGTACCGCAGCATGGCCTCGCACAGCTCAAAATCGGTAATCACGCCATCCTTGATGGGCCGCACCGCCGAGATCGTATCAGGAGTCTTCCCCAGCATCTGCTTGGCGAGTTTTCCGATAGCCGTACCCCGCCCGAGCACTTTCCGGGTCCCCTTCTGCAGGGCGACCACAGAGGGCTCATTGATGACGATCCCGCGACCATGAATGGCGACCAGCGTATTCGCGGTCCCCAGGTCGATAGCGAGATCGGGGCAAATCCAACGTCGTAAGCGGTTTAGCATCCGTGCTCAAGCGGCCTCTGTCGTCTGCATGGCCAAAAACCACCGATCCGGGCTACAGACGAAAACCTTGGAACCGGGCGTACATCCTTGTCGCACCGGGTCTTGTAGCCGAAACCCGAAATTCCAGCAAGACCGAGAACCCCGGCACAATCGATACATGTGCACACTTCAAATGGGATGAAGAATGACGAATGTCGAAATCCGAATGACGAAAGAATGCCCAAATCCCAATGGCAAATGACCAAGGACAACGGACTAAGGACGATGCTTGACTTGCCGCAAACTCCCGAGTATGGTTCTCTGTTACCGCGTGGAGGATATTCCACACGCACCAGATTTGCGGGTGTAGCTCAGCGGTAGAGCGCAACCTTCCCAAGGTTGATGTCGTGAGTTCGATCCTCATCGCCCGCTTTGAAAGACTCGTTGACACCAGTTGTCAGCGAGTCTTTTGCATTGACGGGGTAATAACTTACGGCGAGGGTACTTGTTTGGTCGGTTGTCGGCTCGGTTGCGGTCAAATTGACAGGAAATGACACCGAAAGACCCTGATTGCCGGCGTTTAGTGCAAGCGTTGGTGCAAGCGAGGAAGTCGTCAAATCGTATGTGCCCGTTGCTCTTAGGACTTCCGGGCGCCTGCCGTCGAGCGGCAATAACGGCAAGGCATCCATCGCGCCAGCCACGTCGAGCAATCGCGGATCGGTGTAGGTACCCATGACGGTATTCACTTCCTTCCTTGACCGGGGGATGTTGATTTGCGGGCGATACGGTGCCATCCGCGTCGCCCGTTTCATTTGATGCGATAATCAGAAACACAGAGTCCCAAAGCCCAATAGCTTCGGCAGTGGCAAAGATCACTTGCCACCACCCTTCGAGACATTGCGAACCGGTTTGCATCCGGCCGCAATCCAGGCTGAAACCTCATCGAGGTCCCACCGGCGAAGAGCGCCGATTTTCAGGCCCCAAGGCATCGCCCCACGGTCAGCATTGCGAAGCACCGTCCGAGGCGCCATCGAGCACAACCGAGCCACGTCTTCTTTGGTCCCCAACCGTTGGGCGAGAACCGGGCCAGACGATTGCCCGTTTTGAGAATTCGACATGATTCACTCCAGTCACGTTACGGCAAGCGGAATTGCTTGCTTGGCGAGTGGAGTGTTGCAGAGTCACGGAGTCGAATCAGTGGGCTAATCGTGGCTTATTGGGTACACGCAGCTTGTACCTAATTGTTCCTTTTAATCGCCCTCGCAGCGAAACGCTGACCTTTTGCAGTGAGCCAACTTCCCCCGCCCGGCCCACGCTTGCCTTGCGTCAACTTCAATCCGGTAAGTCCACTCGCCGCGCGTTTGAAATTGTCCGGGTCTTTCTCTGACCCAATCGCATTGAAGACCACGGTTTCCAGAGTCGCACATGAATCGGAATCAATTGCCTTTAGCTCAAGCAATGCTTGAAGAAAGTCCTTTTGGGTATTGCTCAATGAATCATATTCAGCGTTTTCAGCCAGTTGTTCTTCAGTCAAAACCGATTCGGGTTGTTGGTCTTTTGTCTCAACAGCTTTGTCCACGGCCGCGTTTTTTGCATCCATTTCCAACGACTGACTGTACTTGATGGCTTGGACCATAAGGTGAGCCCCGAGAGGCGTCCTCCAGTCCGCAGCCGGAAGATAAGGTTTCCCTGCTGCCTTGTACGCCTTCTCGGCTGCAAAGTGTTGAGGAATGGTCGTTGGCGCATGGCCATCCCATTCACCACTCGGCGTCGATTGTTCGATTGCGGATTGGGGCCCATTTGCGCCTTGATTAAAGATTTCCTCATCGTCACCAACAGACGAACGGTCGTCGGGCGCCGGATGTGTCTGCCACCAATCCCAAAGTGATTTGGTCGCGATGACTTTGAACGCCTCGAAGGGAGCGGGCTTTCCGGTGGGAATACCTACGTAACCCCGATCACCACCGCTCCAGCCTTGAACTGAAATACCCGAGCCAGCAGATTCCTGCTGCATTCCCCGAACGTTTGGCGAAATGATCGGCAGGTGAGTTTCGATTCGGGCGGCTTGTAATCTGCCGGCCAATACCGACTCATGTACTGCCCAATGCGCCGCGGCGAGAATGTGCTTAGCATCCAGCAGGTGCTTCGCCAGGTGCGACGCAATCATGTCGATCACTCCGTCGCCCCGAGGTGGGAGGTTGCCCAAAATACCGGGAATGTCGCGTTCCGCAGCGTCGATGAGGTGTTTTGGCGGTCGAGGGGAAGCCGGAGTAGTGTCGATCCCGGAGGGCGATTTGTCGAGAAATGCGAACTGTTCATCGACGCGTAGGGCTTTCGCGATTTGCCCAACAGCCATCAAGCCATCGTGGAAAACGGAGTACAAACTGGGCGAGAAATTCAAACAATCCGTGAAGTCAATTTCCCGCATCAGAGCGGGACGCATCTTCGTTGCAATTTGGGCCGCGTGTCTCAGGTACTCGGCAACGGAAGCAAACTCGGCGGGCGGATTCTCCATCTCTTCGCGCGATTGCAATAGCGCTTCCCAGAACTGGGAGAACGGGGGGACAATACGATCCCGAAATGTAGGATCGTACAAAACGAAGCCGGATTTACGTTCGTCATTGATAAGGCGTGCGAGGTCGCCCGCCAATGTGAAGACTTTGCCGGCGCGGTCCAATAGACCACCCAGCGGGGATGAATCCGCCATGATTCGCCTTTCGTGCATCGGGCCAGCTTCGGCCAGGCGTGACGAAAGGCGAATAACATCCCGCACTGGCCGAAGCCAATCGGCAAGCCAGGTGGCCACCCAGCAATACCGTCCCAAAGATCTTACCGTACTTCGCAGCCAAAATCCTGCGCGGGGTCAAGACTCGCCAAATTAATTATCCGACGCGAATTGATCGTTTTAGCGGTGACAACGCTTCAACGAATTGAAGTTCCGGAATTGGATAATCTAACTGAGCCAAGATGAGATGCGTTTGACCGTGCGGAAACTTGACTAAACGTTCACAAGTCGTCAACCTGCAGCCCTCGCATTTCGTACACCATATCTCGGCGATGTTTATCACTCCGACATCTGTAAGGACATTGGGCTATGCTCGTCGGCTTTGAAATGTTGTTTTCGCGGGACCTGATCTGCAAATATTTGAGCGACGAGTTTCTGCGTGGAAACCGCGAACAACTGCAGTATATCTGGCAGGTCATCGGGACCTACGACTTCGTGAAAATCCGGCCTCTGGAATCGCTGGAGGGGCTAATCGCGGCGGGAAATGCCCAGCCGACTGGCCAGGTCTCGTTGGAATTCACGGGGGAGGTCGCCCACAGCGGGCTGGTCTTGTTCCCGTCCCACGACTTGGGCCCCGAGGCCAGCGAGCCCCATCAGGCCTTTCGCGACTTCACGCAACGGCTCGATGCGGGTAAGGAATTCTCGCAGAATGCGCAAGATTACCCCCTGCTGGTGGGGGCGCGGCTGATTCTCTCACCGGTGGCCTTGGAACTCGCGCCGCTGTATTGCTGCGTGCTGGACGCCGTTAGTGCCCTTGCGACCATAATTCGTGCCAAGGCCCGGGAATATGGCATTCGCGATGAGCGGCGGTTTCAGGTATTCCGCTCGCTGAGCAGCCCCGACGTGGTGATCCTCGGGCTGCCTAAAAACCCCCAGGAACTGAGTGATTTCGACCGCTTGTTTCAAGCGTTGCGGTCTCTGCAATTGCAGGAGCTCGGGGATGCGATGGGGAAGATCCAGAAGGACAGTCCCGACAGTGTGTTTCAACACCTGGCGAGCACGCTTCCGGGGCATGCGCTGTCCGCGCTGGATGAAATGCTGGCCTTCCGGTTGAATGATCAGGGAAAATTCTGCTGGGAAGAAGATCCGACGCAGTTCACGACCATCGATATCGCGCTGCGTGTCGAGGTGGGCCACGAGGAATGGGTACGCGACTGGTCGACACCCGGACGCGCGCCGGATGCCCCGCAGTTGAGCATTGACTTTCTCCAGCAGGAGGGGGTGGGCCCGCTCCACACCTGGGACCGGCATCCCTTGCGGGGCAAGCTGAAGTCGCTCAGCGAATTCGTGGAGAACTGGCGCGTCTTATTCACCAATTATCCCCTCAGGCAGGCGAATCTGGTCGATACTCACGCGGTATTGTCCTTTCCACAGACCGACAAGCCGCAGCAGAAGGCACATGATGGAGCCGGGGTGTGGGAGCTGCGATCGACGAGGAACAAGGCCCTCACGGCCCCCGCCGATGCCGCCAATACCACGGGTCTCGCGGCACCGGTTCCAGAAGTGGCGGTCCTCACTCCAGTGGCTGCGGCAGTGCCGGTGGCAGTCGCATCGCCCCCCCCGGAGAAAGCGCCGGCCGGCTTAAATGAGGAGATTGTGCTGATCCCCGACGACCCCCTGATCTGGGATGAATTGCGTGAGATCAGCGACACCTTGCGGAGCTGGTCCCAGGAATTCTTGTCCGAGTCGCAGCGGCAGGAGTTCCTGAACACCGTCCATACCTTCCAGAACTGCTTCGTGCACCACGAGCTGGCTTCCGCGGCCCGTGACCTGGTTCCGTTTTTCCGGCAGCTCAGTTTTGCGTGCGACCCGTCCATGTTTGATCACTGGCATAATTATCGCAAGCAGGTCAACATCGAGTCGTTCTCTCGGGAGGTCTCGGCACTCATCGCCCACCTGCATCAGGCCGTGCGTAACCGGTTGGAGCATCGGTCCAAATCGTCGGACCCCACCAACCCGCACACGCTGGAGCATGGGGCCTGCAAGCTGGTCAATGCCTATTCGGCAATGTACTGGTTCGTGAGTGAGCTGTTCAGCCGGACCACGAATTTCGATCCCGACAAAAATCCGCGTGCGCGGGCCTACGACCGTTATTGTACGGCCAATCAATTGGCCGTCGCGGTGGCCTCGGGGCACCAGGGTCGGATCTCCTGCCGGGAGATCTTCTCGGGGTTCCGCGAGTATTGGGAGAAGTTGTTAAGTGAGCAGCCGCCAGCCGGCGTCGTCCGCGTGCGCATCACCGATTCTCTGCCTAAACCACGGCAGTGGTCGGCCCGCCTGCTGCTGCTGGAAGTCTCGGGGAAAGCCCTTTTTCGTCCGGAAATTTGTTTAGTGCACTGTTGTCACGAAGTCGCCGAATTGTCCGACTGGTTGACCACCGCCCAGACCGTCTTGCTGCGCCTCCGGTTGAATGCGTGGATCCTGCATTACTTCATCGAGATGCTCTGTCAACTCGTCCGCCAGAAAATCAATAAGGCCGGTCCCGAGCGGGAGTTCGCGGCGGCGGCCCACGCGGCGGGTCCAGGCCGCTCAACCACCTCCACAGCGCCCCGGCACGTGGATGAAAAGAATGCCATCATCACGCAGCTCAACGAGTTTCTGGATGAGCATCTGGCCGCGATGCTGTTCGGCAGCCCGTCGCTCGGCAGGTCGCACATCGAGAACGAGCACCCCGTGGAATTCTGCGAGGAAGTCACACGCCGGATGGTGGAACATCTGCCCGACTCGCAGACGTGGCGCACGGTGGCGCCGAACGGGGCCATCCCGTTGTTGATGCGCGAAGTGCGGGAGGTGGTTGTCGAACCAGAGTTCCAGGATAAGGGCTCGTCCATGTCGAGCCTGGTGCGCGAGATCAGCGCCGATATCGGAATGTGGTGTGCCCTGGACCATCTGGCCTCGGAAGGCCTCCCTTTCAAGCGGACGGTCAGCACGCGATTGCTCGACGTCCACCGGACCTTCTCCAACGTTGTCCAGGCCCACGTGGAACGCTGTGCCAACAAGATCACGGAGCAGGAAGCCGACTTGTTCTTACTGCGGTGGTCGCTGCAAGCCGCGGCCGTGGCCGGACCGGGCAACTGGGAAGACAGCCTGTGCCAGTGGATCACGGCGGAAATTGACGGTCAGAATGCTCCGCATCTGGCGACTCTCAGGACGCACCTCCTCAGTGCGACGGAAAGAACGCTGCCCGAGGTCCTGCCGCGGCTGATTGCGAACTACCCGTTAGTCCTGCCTCAGAACCCGGGCCAGTCCGCAGCCCAGCCGCAACCGACCACGCTCGGGACGGCTCCGCCCCAGCCGGAAATGGTGCTGGCGACACGGCTCAACGGTTCGGAACTCGCATCGACGGGTGCCGTGCAGTTTATCTATTACGGGAGCAATCACACCGGATTCGGTCTGAATCAGACATTTCGCTTCCCGTTTCCCAAGGCGAAAGACCTGGGCGAGGCCGAGCGGGCGCTGTGGGAGCAGTTTACGCGAGCTTGGAATCAACCGGACCAGCCCGCCTCGGCCGCGACCTCCTCCAAGCTCGCCCGGGCCCAGATTGAGCTGGTTTTCCACATGTGGGCGAAATCGTGCCGGCTGCGGTACAAGCAAGCTTTCCAGATGACCGTCCAGCCCAAAAAAGACCTACTCGGACCAGGACTCTCCGACAAGTCTACAAGAAATCAGGTACCGAAATTCTGAACCTGAATCCCAGAATCGGGTCTGTACAGAACTGTATCACACGTTATTATTCAGCCGGGGATGCAGACCCCAGAAAATGTTTTCGGGCCAGTTGACAGGACATCCTCTGTTCAGTATCGTGACTCCCTCGGGCCCGCAACTTTCAACAAATTGCGTCGTAGCAGTACACGGAAATGTACCGCAGCGGTTAATGAGCAGGGGCCAACAAGGATTGTCTCGAATGACCCGAAAAGAGCAAACTGGTACCGAGTCCCAATGGCACTCGGTGATCCAGGCACAATTTAACGTCAACCACCTGGCTACACCCAACCCCGTCAATCGAGGCAGCTCCTCGGACGAGTGGGTGCTGCAGGTTGAACGCGCCGCGGGACCGGGCCACGACCTGATGGCCGAGCTGTGTCCGGACGTGCTGCCCCCTGGGCCGTCGCATGGCTGATTCGCCCCCCCTCCCGACCAAGGTGTGCGTACTCGGTGAGTACGCCACTCGGGAATGGGTGCGCTTTGTGGCACGCCTCAATTCGGATGAGGGCGAGGTCCAGTACTATCCCCAACGGGATTTCCCCTGGACCGATCCCCAGGCCAAGTTGCTCGAGGTCAGTCACCTGGCCACGATGCTGGAGGAGTTCCATGCCATGAGCATGGATGGGGTCGTCCGAGCCCTCTGGGGCTCCATCGAGCCCAATGCATTGAGCAAGATCGTCATCCTCGACGACAGCTTCCTCGCGCGGACCAGCCTCACGGTCGCCCATGACTTGCGGCGCTCTAAGAAGAACTGGCTATTCAACACCAGTTGGCACTTCATCCCCGCCTTCCTGGAGCTGGTGCCGACCACCTTCGTGGCGCTGACCACCAACGAAGATCTGGTGTATCACGCCCAGTTGCGATCGGGCGGGTTTGACCTCGTGTTCAACCCCCTGACGGAACCGGCCAGCATGCTGAAGGAACGCCTGCTGATCCGCCGCGACGCCATTCAGTCCGAGACCGATTTCAGCGTTACCCGCAATCAACGCTACTTCGTCTGGGCCATCGTAGCGTCACTGGTGGCTGCACCATTGCTGGTAGAGCTGATCAAGACATTCAGCGGCGAGACCACCAAGTTCTTAATCGATATGGCAGGAATGAGCGACTACTCTTCGCCAATCCTGGTGGCAATTTCAGCCGCCATCCTGATCGTCATCAGCGTGCTGGTCATCAAGCCGGCATTGATTACCGCCCGCCTGGCGCTTATTCCGCGTTGGCGAGAGCCGATTCAAGGTCAAACGCATCACCCAACAACTCTCTTTCGCGCTTGAGCACGAAGGCCGTCAGATGGCTGGGGCGGTTGGTACCGCAGACCGCATCGAGTTGTAAGTCGCGGACCTGGCACGTGGCATCAATCACAGATTGCCACAGTAAGTGCTGCTGATCATCGGGATGTCGCTGCCACTGGTAATTTGTAGACATAGCAGCACCCTTGACACGCACGGATCGGACGTCGATTGATCGGAACAAGCATGTGATCGGAACAAGCATGCGTCAGACTTGAACCTAAGTCCATCAAATTGCCCAAAGCCTCGATAAAAGGCATCAGGTAAATTAAATGAATCGGTTCTAACGATTCTAGGGCCTACTGGCCGCCGCCCGCCCGTAGACTTTTCCACCTCGCGAGAGCGTTCGACCCGATTCTCGGAGCATCGACCACTCCGGACGCTCCGGACGCTCCCAGACAGCATTCCATCCGGCATCAATCCGATGCAGTGGGGCAATTCGGGCCGCTGCTAACAGGCGGAATGTAAGCAATTCGATGAGCGTGGCGACTATGTCGCAAAATCCAGTCACTAGCCAGTTTGGAAAATCGCCCGAAGAGCTAAGTCTGGCGTGACTTTGCATTCCATTCCGGGTGCCGCTGGAGCCAGGCGAGATTACAGTAAAATGACGTCCCGCGATGACCGAAGTCACCCGGAATTGCCGTCCGGGATCTCATCGATTATGTATCCGAATGGGCTGCCAGCCAGCGTTTTATGCTGTCGTGGCTGGCAAACAGCCGTTGCAACGTGTGCGACTGCTGGCAGCTATCATAGGTTAAGTTGTGGCACTGGCGGCAGCCGAAATACAGTTCGCACGGCGGAATATAAAGCTTGCCGACGCGTCTTCCGCAAGTCTTTCCATCCTTCAGCAATGGGCAGGTGAACCAGAACCGCTTACCACCGAATTGCGTCGGCGTGGTCTGCAACTCAATCGGAAGCCGCACATCTTGGCCGTTACTGCAGCGATATTGCAGGATAACCGACGGCTCTCCATTATCGTAATTCGTGGTGAAATCGAGCGAAGCTTGATTTCCGGGCGTCCATGTCCAAGTATACCGGCCGTACGGATGCAAGTACCCAGATTTGCAAAAGTTCCAAATCGATAAACGCAACGATTCTTCAACCGTCGTCTTTTTTCGCTCGATCCGATACCGATTTCCGCTGCCCAAACCACCCATTTCGGCCTCCAGATTTTGCCTAAATCAATTGGGTTTGTAACGCATAATTGCGAGCCGCAGAGCGACTCAATCCCATTCCATCACCGTCCAACGGTCGGTCGCACCAATCGCGATACAGTTTCAGTTTGTGAACAAGTGCTAAGACCACCCCCTATGAATTTAGCCAAAACGTGTGCGAAGTGTGGCATGCGGTTTGGCCACCCACATTGTACGGATCCTCCCCACCCCCCGGCGTTTGCATGGTGTACTATTGCTTTGACAAAAACCTCTTT
>JAQGHS010000908.1 GCA_028291605.1 Planctomycetaceae bacterium
AGGCAAAGCGAGCAGGAGACTCTGGTCTCGAAGAAGTAGAGACGCACCTGAACCTCCGAGGCAAGTCCATTTTTGCATCGGGCGGGCCAACCTGTCCAACTTGGAGATTACCAACGTATTGTACGCCGTGCTGGCAATACTTCACAGCAGCTGCAGGTTCGTCGCCGAAGCTGGTCAAAACCTTCGTATCACAGCCACAGCTTTGCCGACAATCTGGATATCTTTGCCGGTAATCGCCTTCGTTTCTTGCTGGCCTCTAACTGAATCTGATGTCCTGTCTTCTGGTAGACTCGCAGGACGGGCGATGAATCATCGACCAAAGCCAGAACGATGTCGCCATTTCGGGCACTCTTTGCCCGCGAAAGTATGACGGTATCGCCATCGGTCACATGAAAGTCCGAGAGCAAGTCACCCGTCACCGTGACTGCAAAATTGTCGCTGGCTTCAAACAGCGGAGCAAAGTCCAACTGAATACCGGCGTCTAACACCTCCATTGGATTTGTGCCAGCAAGGCGTCCGACGCTTGGCAAAGCCGAACGAGAGATCGGCTGATTAGCGAGCTGGATTGCCCGGGCCATATTCGGCTCGCGAATGATGAGTTCCTTCTTTTCCAGAGCCTTAAGGTGGCACATGACACCATTCGGAGACCGGATCCCGAAGTGATTTCCGATCTCGCGTACCGTTTGACCGTATACGCTGACGAGAATTTTTTCCTTGAGGAAGTCGAAAATCTCTTGCTGCCGAGAAGTCAGGATGGGTTTAAGCTTCATTTGAAGGGGATTCTTTACGTTTGAGGATCAGAATTACGGCCTAAAGTCATTTTGATGCAATGAACTGGAACAATAGCGAAGGCACATTGTCTGCTCAATCGAGCGCCACCGCGTGGAGTATTGGACTGGTCCAACATCCGATTCAGTTCCCAAATGTGGCTCAAAGCGGGTATGAGTTTCCGATAAGAGACACTGAAATTGTTGGCCGCATCGAAGTCCTAATCCTTGGTTAACGTTCAAACCGGTACTGGTGCTCAGAGGAATACGATCAATAAGACCAAAGAAATCCGATCATTGTAAAAGTGTCTCAGTGACTTTCGGCAATTCAACCAGTCAATTTCCCGGGGAGTCCTCAGATGCCGAAGGTGCCTTGTGACAATAAGTCCGGTGAAGTAAGTTGGAGTTCAGCATGAGGCGGAGTCGTCGTACTGGACGACTGAAAGACTGTTAAGCTCGATCAGTCAAAGCCGCTTCATTTGTCGAGAAATGCCGAGTATTTGATCCTTTCGCGATCTCCACAGTCTTGATCCCTGGACGACCATGATTCGCGAATCAAATTCCAACCAATTTCAACACATTGTGTTTCCTCATGAGGAACGGCAGCGCCGTCCCATCAATCTGGCGTCCGGGCCACCAGGATTTTCATACAGCTCTCAGGCCGAGGATGATCTGCCAGAGCAAGAAGCTCGGTTTCTGTCATGGTTATTCAAGAAGGCGGGCTTGGATGTCCGGCAATACCGGTCGGAGACGCTGCATCGGCGATTGACCGCTTGTCTCAGGACACTGCGAACGACTTCTCTCATTCAGGCACGGCAGTTACTGGAGCAGAATCCCAAACTGGTCACCGCAGCCTTGAGCGCGATGCTGGTGGGAGTGACGTCATTTTTTCGAGACCCGGCCGTCTTCGAACATTTACGAGCCGAAATTCTTCCGGAGTTGGCCCACCAGAAAAAAGGCATCTATGCGTGGAGCGTAGGATGCTCAGACGGTGCCGAGCTGTATTCCTTGGCCATGATCCTCGCGGATCTGAACCTGTTGTCCGGAAGTTACTTACTGGGAACAGATTGCAGGGAGGATGCCATCGAGCGCGCCCGCGCTGGGATATACGAACCGGAACTGGCAAAGCACCTTCCGATGCATTGCCGAAGAAACTACTTCGAAGAGTGCGATCAGGGCCTCCGTGTCGCGACTACGATTCGAACATCTGTTCGCTGGCGCGCCAGCAACATGCTTGCCGAGCTGGAGGCGGGTTTGTGGGATCTGATTCTCTTTCGCAATACGGCAATGTACTTTCGCTCGGAGGCGACCGCGACTCTTTGGCC
This sequence comes from Planctomycetaceae bacterium, assembly GCA_028291605.1. Taxonomy (GTDB): domain Bacteria; phylum Planctomycetota; class Planctomycetia; order Planctomycetales; family Planctomycetaceae; genus JAKFVC01. The sequence continues at coordinate 2,093 of JAQGHS010000908.1, forward strand.
GCGATTGGAGGCGGCGTTGAAACCAGGTGGCGTCCTGGTTTTGGGGCGTGCCGAACGTCCCCACGGGGTTCAACGCCTCAGTTCCCTTAGGCCGTGTCTTTACCGTCGAAACCGGGGTTCATAATGAGTAATGCGGTCGTTCCGCCGATAACTTTCCCCTGCTCACCACGAAGTGCCAAGATCATTATTGGCGGCGTGCTCGGCGCGGTCGCTTTTGTTGATCTGGTCTTTGTTCCGGCCAATATCGTTCTTCCGATTCTGTACCCGGTCGCAGTGGCGGCGTGTCTGTGGACACGGAGTATCCGATACGTCTGGATCATTGCGGTCATCGCGTCCGTGCTGGCACTGACACTGCCTCAACTCGGTCCACGCCCAAGTACGGCCGACATTCATACAATTCTGTTAGTCAATCACTTGGCCGCGGTCTTCACGACTCTATTGGTTGCCATGTTGGTGCATCATGCAATCCACACTCATCACGGCGTTGACGTTCAGCGGCAAATCGGTGAGGCCAAGAACCGGGAGCTGGAAGAAATCAATCATGAACTCGGACAGCGCGAGGAAGAAATCGTTCGCCAGAATGAGGAACTCCAATCGCAGACAGAAGAATTGGAGCGACAGACGGAAGAATTGCGTGTCACGAATGAAGAACTGGCGAGTTGGGAAAAGCGGCTGGAACAACTGCTCGAACTTGCTCGCAATTTGACAGCCGAAACTAGCCGCGATGACGTGTTCTCGCAGATTTGTGAGACCCTGGGTCTGATCGAGGAAACCCATGCGACTGCCATTTTGGAACGGGTTGGCGATGAATTGCATATTCGCTGCCACCACGGTTTCGGCCCTGATGGGCCTGAGGTGAACTCAATTCCTTTTGCGAACTCATTCTCATCGAAAGTCATCGGATTGGGGCAGACGGGTTATGTGGAGGACATTCGACTCAGACCGGATTTAAGGATTCCACAACCCAAAAATGGGGATTCCTTCCGCGCGGTACTGTCGACTCCATTGCGAGTAGGCGGTCACACGATCGGAGCGATTGAAGCTTATGGCTCGACCTCCCAAGCGTGGACGGCAAGCGAAGTCGCCATGATCGAATCCGTAGCAATCCAGGCGGCACGCAGTATCCAAAGTGCTGAACTTGTGGAAGGAATTCGCCAAGAACGGCGCCGATTCGAAGCCGCATTCCGCACGGTCCCCTTTGGAATGGCGATCTCGGACGATGCTCGCGGCCAATTTATCCGGATCAATCCGGCAGCCGCGGCCTTATTCCGCCTTCCTTCGGATGAGAATATTTCATCATCGACGACCGCGGGAAAGCGACTTCAGAAGCAGTTTGCTCAGGGAACCGAAGAATTGGCTCCCGAGCAACTTCCCATTGCACGCTCGCTTCGGGGTCAGGAGGTGCACGGCGAAGAAATCGAATTCTGTTTACCCAAGGAGGCGGCGCTCACACTACTGACGAGCAGTGCCCCGATTTTCGATGGCGAGGGACGAATTACCGGTGCCGTGGCGGCTTTCGTGGATATTTCCGCACAGAAAGTGTTGGAGCGTGAGCTGGATATGCGCCGCCGCGAAGCCGAAGAGGCAAGTGTTCGTAAGACGCGTTTCCTCGCCGCCGTTTCTCACGATATCCGGACTCCGGCGAACGCCATTAATCTGATGGCCGAAATCATTCGCCGCATTGCTGGCGATCAGTCGCGGTCGGCAGAAATTATCGAAATGGCTCAACGCCTGCAGGCCAATACTCATTCACTGATGGAATTGGTCGGTGATGTCCTCGACGTGGCTCGATTCGACACGGGCAAGATGGAGCTCGTGGTAACGGAATTCTCACTGTTCGATGTCATCGATCAGGAAGCCCGGCAGTTGCAACCTTTAGCCCGCGATAAAGGACTGGAACTGATTATTGATCCGCTTCCGAGACCCATCTGGCTGCGCACCGATCGCATTAAGTTAGGGCGCGTACTGGGAAACCTTCTCGGAAACGCCATCAAATTTACGGAACACGGAACGGTGCAGGTTAGCGTCACTTTAGAAGCAACCCAGCAACGCAACCTGATCATCCGCCTGATTGATACGGGCATTGGTATCCCCGCAGCAGATCTGAGTTTGATTTTCGACGAATTTGCACAACTGCATAATCCGGCGCGCGATCGCAATAAAGGTTCTGGACTTGGTTTGGCAATTTGTCATCGACTCATTGAACTGCTGGGAGGCTCAATCTCCGTGGAGAGTCGTGAAGGGATTGGAAGCACATTCACCATTTCCCTACCGGCGAGCCTGATTGCGATGCGTACCGAAGTCTCAAGCAGCGCGATGCGCGACATGGCCTCCCCCGATGTTCCAGAGCCTCGTTTGAACTTGCGAATTCTCTTGGTCGAAGATCACTCGGCGACTCGAGACGGCACGTCCCGTCTGCTGCGAGACGACGGCGCGACTGTGGTTGAGGCCGCGGATGGGAGGACGGCACTTCGGCTTATGCAAGAGATGGCTTTCGATGTTGTGCTGCTGGACATGATGCTGCCTGATCTTGATGGCCGCGAAGTCCTGCGTTCTCTGCAATCGCAGAGACCAGAACACCTGAAAGGGGTCCTCGTCCTGACCGGAGATGTCACCGCCGACCGACTAAAGGAAATCAAAGAACTGGGAGCCGACGGAATGATTGCCAAGCCCATCGATATTAAAAAGCTGCTGCAAACACTGCGGTCGTTCTAGGTGGCCCTAATTTATGGGCGAAAACCAGGCTATCGAGAACCCCGACGATCCAACGCTCAAGCGTGTCCAAGAACTCGCCAGAAAAGTGGAGAATTCGGACTGATTTTGCCACTTGGACGGTCAACATTAAAAGGAATTTAGAATACGTCGGGACATGTTTTTTACTATTACTGATGAGACATAACGTCATTCGGTGTTCCTTTGAATCGGTAACTTTCCTTGCAGTTTCGTTACAATGTCGGTTCAAGGAAGTTTCAGGATTGAGCGGGCCGCTCGGAGTGTGTGATGACGTCCGGAGAGAAAATCTCATTGCTAAAAAAGATCTTTCAGCAGGGATCAAACGAAGGAGTTCTGACGTGGGGGCCGATCAAGAACGGCTATCGCTGGAATTGCGATACTCACGCCACTGCCGAACGGCTGGCTGAATTCCTGCTCTCGAATGTGCAACTTCTCAGGCTAGACCGTGCCTCCTTTCCGCACCGTTTCGATCCCGAGGCGACGCTGATCATCGAACCCCTGAACGATCAAAGCTGAAATCGCAGCCGGTCAATGTATCCGGTCGCCAGACCGAGTTCAGGTTTTGCCTTGCGGGAAACACTGACAACGTCTTCAGGTCATTCAAGAACACGGCAGTTTTTTACTCCGGCACGTCGTCAGTCCGGAGTTGGCAGACGATCGCCCCCACGAACATTGAGTAATCCAGGGCACCTGTCGCCTTCAGTTTCTCGAGCGCGACAACGGGGTGTGATGGCTCTTCCCATTCTGCAAATGCGATTCTGATGTGCTGTCTAAATTTCCAATTCTGGTGATGCCAAAATTCCACGTCATTGTACCAAAGGCATTTCCACAGGAGATTGAATCTCGACACCAGTTTCGGGAAGATACGAGCGAAGACCTCTGATCAAGAGGGCTTTTTGCAAGGAACCAGTCCCGTTCGCGCCGACAGTAAATATGAAATCACCAGTTGGTAAGTATCGTCCGTTCTCCATCATTCATCTGCCTGATAGGCAATGGCCCAACCGGATACTGGAGACGGCTCCTCGTTGGTGCAGTGTGGATCTGCGCGATGGCAATCAAGCCTTGGCTCAGCCGATGAACGTTTCCCAAAAGCTGGAGATGTTCGATGCGTTGGTTCGTTGCGGCTTCAAAGAAATTGAAGTGGGATTCCCGTCAGCTTCTAACACCGAGTTTGAGTTCGTCCGACGGCTGATTGAGGATGGACGCATTCCTGATGATGTAACCATTCAGGTGCTCGTGCAAGCACGGGACGACCTGATCGAGCGCACGATGCAGGCGTTGGCGGGAGCCAAACGGGTGATCATCCACCTCTACAACTCGACCTCACCCGCACAACGGCGTGTGGTCTTCGGCCTTGAGAAGGCTGATATTCTCAGGATCGCCACGCGGGGGGCGCAATGGATTAAGGAAAAGTCGATGCTCTTGGCCGGTACTGAAGTGACGTTTGAGTATTCGCCGGAGAGTTTCTCAGCTACCGAAATCGAGTTCTCGCTGGAAATCTGCGAGGCGGTGATGGGTGTTTGGGAGCCAACTCCAGAGTCTCCCGTCATTCTCAATCTGCCTGAGACGGTGGAGGTGGCAATGCCCAATGTCTACGCGGATCAGATTGAATGGTTCTGTCGCAAGATGAAGCGCCGGGATTGCGCAGTCATCAGCGTCCATACTCACAACGATCGAGGTACAGGTGTCGCGGCAACGGAGCTCGGCTTACTTGCTGGTGCTGAACGAGTCGAAGGCACTTTGTTTGGCAACGGAGAGCGTACGGGCAACCTCGACATCATCATAGTGGCCTTAAACCTCCACATGCACGGAATTGATTGTCGTCTTGATTTCGCAGACCTCAGCGTCGTTGAGCAAGTCTACGAACGCTGCACGGGGATGAGCGTTGATCCCCGTCATCCATATTCTGGCGAGCTTGTATTCACTGCGTTTAGCGGCTCACACCAAGACGCCATTAAGAAGGGACTGGCTGAATGGAAGAAGCGTGAAGGCAACGCTGCATGGGATGTCCCATACCTCGCCATCGATCCACATGACATCGGCCGCACGTACAGTGAGGTCATTCGGGTCAACAGTCAGTCCGGAAAAGGCGGAGTGGCCTACCTTCTGGAGAGCAAGTTTGGCATCGACCTGCCGAAAGAGATGCAACGAGAGTTTGGACCGATTGCCAACGATGCGGTGGATGGTCTCGGCCGTGAAGTCAGTGCCGAGGAGTTGAAGTCTTTGTTCTGGCGGGAGTATATCGAACGCCAAGAGCCTTTTGCTCTCAAGCACTTCCATTCGGCCGACACCGGTGGGGTAGCTCACTGTCAGGCACACATCACCCGCAACAAGCAGCAAATAGAACTCTCTGGCACAGGTAACGGACCGATAGCTGCATTTGTTTGTGCGTTGCAATCCGGTGGAGTTCAGGGCTTTGAGGTCAGTGACTACCGTGAGCAAGCAATGGGGCGTGGCGCGGAAGCCAGTGCCATTGCCTACATCTGTGTCCGAACCCCTGACGGCAAAACACGATGGGGTGCAGGGGTCGACACAAACATCGAACTGGCCTCTATAAAAGCGGTGCTCAGTGCTCTCAATAGGTTATAAAATGCACCTTTTTCGCCCTGACGATCGCCAATTACCCACATCGTGTCGATATCTTCTATTCCAAGTTCTCAGGCTTTTTTCC
>JAQGHS010000913.1 GCA_028291605.1 Planctomycetaceae bacterium
GTCCTCTTGCGTGAGGCCAAGGACTTCCCGAGCCTCGCGAAGGCGTGCTGCAACAGCTTGCACTTCGTTCGCGTGCTCGGAGTTGGAACCTGGCATTTTTCAGTCCCTTCGTATTCCAGCGACCACCGCTATGGCCAGGCCGCGTTCGTGTGATGCTGATTGTCCAGTCAACGATCCCGGTCTCCTCCGACACCGACAGTGCACGGCCGTGCAGAAGCAGGCGAGGCGGTCGGTCTTCAGCACCGATGACTTCGATCTGATCCGGTGGCGCACCGGCGAATCCGCAGCCGAGCGCTTTGGCGACAGCTTCCTTGACCGCCCACCGCGATGCGTAGCGATCTGGTCGATTATTGCAGTAGACGCGTTCAGAGTCTGTCCACCCGAATCGGCCGAAATCGTCCGGGGATAGCTCGATCATGCGGCGCATTTTGTCGATGTCCACCGCATCGATGCCCAGGACTAGCCCGGCCATCAGAAGAGTTCCGCGCGGTCGGATGCGCCCAAAAGCAGCTTGATGTCAGCTTTGTTGAAGAGGGTGGACTCCGCGTCAGCGACAGTGGCTTGCATGGCAAGCTCGCCGATGGCGTAGCCGGACTGCTGTGCAAGGAACGCTTGAAGTCGCGCGAGGCCAAGGAAATTGCCGTAGCCCTTGCTGATGAGCATCTGATGACGGTAGGTCGCCATGAGGTTCAGCTTGTTGCCCAAAACACCGATGTCGACGTGCACGAGGCAGGGGAAACTACGCATCCGGTTGTCTCCTGCGCTTTGGATCTCGACTGGCAGGCCCTCCGGTTCTCCCGGTTCCGTCAGCTGCAGGTCGCTGGCATTGAATCGTGTGACCGTCGCGCGCTTAGCTTGCAGCTGATCGATTCGCTTGGCGAGCTGGTTGTATCCGCGGAGCGTTTTCTTGTCACCCCATGAGATCATTCGCTGGAAATAGCTGCCTTTTTTGTTCTCCGCGTGAAGTTTCTTCATGTGGGGGAAGATGAGGCGATACCGTTCGTACAGAGTCTCCGCCGCGACAGCGAGCTGTTCATTGTTCGCGTCATCGCCCGGTATGTAGGTGACTTTCGGATCGGGGTAGAGACCACGGGGAAAGATCGTATTGGCAATGGTCTCGGCCGACTGCAGGTTCTTCTTCTTGCCAGGTTCCGGGGTGAGAGTCTTGTCGATCTGTTCGCGCAGCAGTTGATCGCCGAGGATTTGGGGTTCAGACACGGTTGTCATGACGTGAAAGAGTTGCCGATTAGGTTGCTCGGAGACCAGCCGCAATGTTGAGAGCCAGGCATCGTCGATCGTCCTCCCTTCGAGCAGTGCGCCCATGATGTTATTCGCCTTCCGCGTCGATTGCGTGGCGGATAATCGCGGCCACTCCGCGAGCGCTTCGCCACTGTGCAGGCGGGATCTTCGACAGATCTCCGAACTCTTGGCCGTAGCACGCGGTGACGTAGGTCGCGACGCAGAGACCAAGTGCGCTGTCGAGTACCACGCTGTCATCGTCGGCAATCGGCTGGTTTTGCAGTTCCTCGTCGTCCCACGCGCCGAGCTGGGCTGCGAGGTCAGAGACGATCCCGACCCATTCATTTTCCGACAGGCGCGTCGCCTCGGGTTGGGTTGCTGGCAACGCGTTGGTTGTCTCGATCATGTCGGCCGTCACGCCTGCGCCCGCTGAGTTAGCTGCCATGACAACAGTGTCGGATAATCCGACATGAATGTCAAGTGTTCGAGGCGATCTCGTTTACCGCGTTCAAGATGGCAGCCCGTCGCTGAGTGACGCGTGTCACCCATTTTTTGCGTGCTGACCGTTGATTTCCATCGGTTGTGCGCTCCAGGTACTCCTCGTTGAGGTCCCGAAGGCTGTCGAGCCCTTCGAGAAGCTCCGTGAGTGCCGCGGGGTTCTTGATCGCGGACGCAAGCGCTTCGAGTAGCGCAGTCACTTTGCTAAATCCTGCCACTGGTACCGGCTCCTGGTCGCGCGCGATGAACTCACCCTCCGCCCAACCGGTGAAGACCCTCCGCCAGGCAGCTGACGCCTCTTCCGCGCTTCTGCTGATCAGAGGTTCGACTAGCTGCAGCAGCTGGGCGGGCTGATCTGCGTTCAGATCGATCCACGGCACGGAAACGCGGGGAAGGGCGTTACCTTCAACCGGAATCGCGGTGACGGTGGTGATCGAGCCCGCGCGGAGCGTCGTGTGCGTTTCCTGAACCCGCAATACCAGGTCTCGTTGCATGCGAGCGAGCTCTCCCATGTTGATGGGCCACCAGTGTGGAATTTCTTGCTTTCGGAAGTAGGCGACGACGTGAAGCTGATCGCTTGAGATGAACGCATGGAAAAGAGTGAAGCTCGGGAAATCTCGTCGCTTGGCGGCGAGGTCGGTGCGAGGTTGCACGAGCACGGCAACAGCGCGGCTGGAGTCACGACTCTTTCGGAGGGTGGCGGCAGCCTTCTCCAACTGGTCGAGTGAGGTTCCCTCAAACCGCTTCAGCCGCTCACCGTGGTTGAACTTTGCAGCGCTACTACGTGTGGGGCTCTGCCACCACTGAATGAGGTCCTCGGCCCACGCATTCGGATCCTCGACATCGTCGGGCAGGTCTGGGTAGCGCGCCGGTAATAGAAGCGCGCTCGGCCCGTCTTTGACTGTGCAGACCAGCGGTTTGCCGACGGAATCGAGTGAGGGCCGCCAACCCAGCAACACGTCGAACACATCGTCAATGGCGGCTGCTCGTACGACTCCTAGGCCATGGGCGTCATTCCGACCGAGATGCAGTTCATGATCGATGAAATCCGTCGGTTGCAGCGACTGACCTGGCTGAATGGCATGTATTCGCGCGACTTTCAGCGGCGTGTGCTGCGGAGAGTCCGAGCTCACCGTAATCAGCTGAGCGCACTCCCCATTGGTTGGCGCCCCAAGTCCGACCGTACCGCCCCCAAAGACGGCGAAATGGTGCCTCTCGGATGTCCCGGAGGGTACGTGCGAATCCTCGAACACGCTCGCTGCATGTTTGTGACCGTGCAGGACGGCGTTGACGCCGTTGGTCGCCATCCAATCCCGAATCTGGCCGAGATTCGTGAGGGTCTCGAAAGGTTTCATCTCCTCGACCGCTGTCACCGAGCTGAGCGGGTGATGAAGGCTTACGAACACCATCGGACGATGAGAGGAGTTCGCCTCGCGCGCCTCGTTCAACGACCTGGCAGCGGCATTCAGCTGAGATTCATCGACTCTGGCCACATCGAAGAGAGAACGCTTATCCAACTCGCTCAGTACCAGCTCAATGTCATCATTCTCTCGCTCGCGCAGCCGAGCTACGGCGGTGGCTAGTTCGTCGCTCGCTGAAATTACCGTGCCTGAACGATTCGCAGAATTCAACGCCATGACGACGAAGCTGCCATCTGGTGCTGCTACGTAGGGTTTAGGCGATTCGGGTGAAATCTTCCCCTCGCCGTCGATGTCGATGCCATCGAGAAGGGCTGTTCGGAACCCGGTGGCCGCACGTAATTCGAGCAGACGCTCGTATCGTTCATGCGAACCGGGAAGTGTATTCCACCGGACGTCGTGATTGCCAGGTGAGATGAGAATCTGATCGGGCGCTGGCAGCGAGGTGCCGAGTTCCCCGAGAACGGCCGGTAGGAGGTCATATCCATCGGCCCTGTTCTGCATGGTGATGTCGCCGCTGATAACGACAGCGTCCACTGTTGTGCCAGTAGAGCGAAGATGTTGCCCAAGCTGCAAAAGTGTCGCTCGGATGCTTCGGGTGCGTGATTGTTGCGCAGGATCTTCGAGTAAGTCCACTTTTGCGTAGTCGCCGACAGCGTCGGGGCCACCCCCTGCGGCTAAATGCAGATCGGTGAGGTGCAGGATGGTGCCCATCTGATCCTTTCCGATTGGCTGAGTCCATCCTGGAGGTGAACGGCCCGCAGCGGAAGCGACACGGCGCCCAAACGAGCGAACCGGCGAGGGCCACCCCACTAGCCTGGGGACGAGCGAGTCTAGGGAGGACGCTTGTACCGCGACGCTACGGAGGCTTTCCTCGGGCAACTCGCCGCCATTTCGC
>JAQGHS010000924.1 GCA_028291605.1 Planctomycetaceae bacterium
CTGCTCCGTTGTGAGATTGAACGCATCCATGATCTTTCTTCCTTGAGAAACGCGACTCCAAAACCGACAATTCCTTTCCTGATCTCAATTCTAACAAATTTTCCACCCACGATCGTGATGCCTACCCATCTCGAACGTGCTGGCACTTTTTCGCTCGCCAAAGTGCTGACTTCAAGGTCCCCCTTGAATGGCAGCGGGAAGTAGACCCTGGCGGCCGTTGCCCTCCATGCGTTGCAGTATGGCACGACGCTGAGCGTTGCCCGGTTGCGATTGAAGGGCTGTCCCGAGTTCGGCGGGATTTAATGCACCGGTGAGCAGCAGGCCCTCGATTTCAACACGTGTCTTTTGCCCTTCGGCCAGGGCTTCGATTCGCGATAGCCGTGATTCGACGAGCGTTTTCTGGGCGGATAACACGCTCAAGATGCCGACCTCGGACGCACGGTAAGCGGTGAGGGAAAGCTGCACGGATTCTTCTGCATCCGGCAGGATCTCGTTCTGCATCGTTTCGACTGTCGCCTTCGCAATTTCGTAACGTCGAAACGCATCGGCGAGTTGATCGTGCAACGCCAGTTCAGTCCGTTGAATTTCCGCGGCGCTTTCGCGAGTCTCGGCGGCCGCGCGGTAGATGTTGCCCTGGTTGCGGTTGTAGACGGGGATCGGCATCGAAATCAGCGTGCTGAGTGAGGAGAATTTGTCGACCGGATCACGCTCGGCAACCAGCTGCAGATTCAAGTTGGGTTTCGCATTGGCGCGTTCCAGGACATACGTGGCCTGCCAATGTTGAGCCCGCGCGCGAGCCGCCTGCACTAACGGGCTGTTGGCGAGCAGGTCTTGATAATGCTCATCGAAATCGAGTACAGGCAGCTCCTGACCCAAGTCCCCGATGACGCGTGCCAGAGGAGTTGCGGGTGTCCCGGCAATGGACATCAATTGCTTCCAGGATGCGCGGTATCGGGCTTCCGCATCACGTGCCGCGAGTTGAATGGTGCGATATTGGATCCGCGCCTGCAGGACATCGGACTTGGGAACCTGCTTGGCCTCGAACAGGCGTTCGGTCGCGTGCAAGCCACGCTCGACGAGTTGCGATAGGCTGCCGGAAATCTGAACCATGTCTTGAGCGGCCAGCACATCCAAAAATCGGAGATGGATGTCGTTTTCGACCCGTTGGCATTGAGCCTGATAGTTCCAGTTGCTGCGCTCCACCTCCCAGGCTTCCGCGTTCTGGGCTTTTCTGATCTTGCCCGCGGTCACGATTTCTTGACCGAAGAAAGCGCCGCCGGTCCGAGCGTTGCCGGAGCCGCTACTATCTTTCCGGAGATATCCGAGTTGTGGATTCGGGTACAAACCCACTTGCTGACGGACTCCCCGGGCCATATCGGCGGCGGCGGCAGCCTGTACCAAGGTGGGATTGTTGGACAACGCCAGAGACTGCACCGCTTCCAGTGTCCAACCATTTTCAAGCGGATCCGATGGTGTTTCGCTGCTGGCCGCTGAGGGTGCGGTGGAATCCTGACTGTAGAGCAGATTCCACGAACCGGCGAGGACAACTCCACTGAAGATGAGACGACGGCTCAAATTCGATGGGTAGCGCCCGAAGCAAAATGTCGCCCGCCAGAACCAACTCATGCCGATGCCTTCCGAGGCAGAAACCGGAACAAGCGTGGCGAGGCCACAGGCTTCCGATGGTGCCTTGTCCAAAGTCTTCGACAGCTTACGACCGTCAGATTCGGTATTTCCCGTTATCTCCGCAGATCCGCAACACTTTCCGTAGACGCCCTGGCTTGCCATCCCTAACAAGACTGCGATTGCGACCCTGTCTCTGTTGGACTATCTTGTAGGACTGCGGTAATTACTTAAGAGCTTGACCTTATGCGTTGTTGGAATCGAAACCGAGCGATCTATCTGCCGATTATCGTGGCCCTGGCTCTGTGCAGCCTGCCCCGATTCGGTTGTATCTGCGCCGACGGAACGCATTTGCCGCTATGCCAACGCCTGGTCGACGATGCCTGGGGGCAGCTTGCTCAACTGTTGGCATCCTCGGAACGGCCACGCGGTTGTAGTTGCTGCGTTGCTCGACGCCCTCAGCCAGCCGCTCCGGTTCGCGGATGCAATGGGTCCTCGGAACCCTGCGATTGTGAATTGACCTTTGAAGGTCCCGAGTGGAGTGCACCAAACCAGGTGGACCAGGCACAGTTCGCCGATTTGCCGAACTGGTGTCCGACCGATATTCCCAGCCTGCCGGATTCGCTGAGTCCAGCTCTATGTCCCGTGACCGATTCTGCCCGTCACGGTCCGCCCCAGCGTCTCGCTCTGGGGATGGTGCGCCTGAACGTTTAAGGACTCGACCACGAGTCTTACGTCGGCGTTCTGCTGCGCGCGTTTCCTGCGCCGCGCGGCCGCTTTCATCCGCTGTCCGTCCGTCAAAGCGTTTCTATCATGCTCTGGGTCCGTCTTCTGCCTTGGGACTATGGCGTTCGCAACCTGTTTCGCCGCGCAAGCCGTAGCGGCTTAACGGTGATTGGGTTGTCGATTGTCGTATTTCTCGTCCTGACCGTGGCGGCATTCGTGCGCGGCCTGGAGGTTTCTCTGCAAGTCAGCGGTGATCCCCAGGTGGTCCTGATCCATTCGCTGGGTGCCGCCGAGAACCTGGAAAACGCCACGGTCCCGGGGAGTGCTCCCGGGTTGCTGGCTGCCAGCTTGAGCGGGATCACGTCGCGTTCCGGTCAGAAGTATGTCTCTCCTGAGCTCTACCTGGGAGCACAGATCATGACAGCCAGCAACGCCGAACCGGCGATGGGACTGGTTCGCGGAGTCTCCGTCAGCGCGCCCTTGGTGCGTCGCCAATTCCAATTGATCGATGGCCAATGGCCCGCGCGGGGTGAAGTGCTGGTCGGTCGGCTAGCGGCGGCCAAACTCGGACGCCCAGCTGCCGATCTGCTCACTGGCAGTGAGATGAAATTCGAAGGCAAGACCTGGCGCGTGGCGGGACAGTTTGCCGCCGCAGGCTCAGCGCTGGAATCTGAAATCTGGTGTCTGGTGGATGAATTGCAGGGCGTGCTGAAGCGACAGGATCTTAGCTTGGTAGCCATTACGGTGGACGACGATGTGGCCATTGGTGACGTCCAAGAGTTCTGCAAAGAACGGATCGACCTGGAATGGGAAGCCACGCGTGAGACGGCGTACTATGCCTCGCTGCAAAAGCATTATGGCCCCATCCGCATGGTCGCCTGGTTGATCGTGGGACTGATGGGAAGCGCGGGCATTTTCGCGGGCTTGAATACCATGTATGGGGCGGTCCTGGGCCGCGTCCGTGAGCTGGCGATGTTACAGACCGTCGGTTTCTCCCGGCGCGCCATTGTGCTGAGTATTGTTCAAGAAGGATTGCTGCTGGCGATGGCCGCATCTCTGCTGGCGACGGGCATGGCCATGGTCTTGCTGAATGGGCTGGCCGTACGGTTCACGATGGGGGCGTTTGCCCTGCAAACCGACAGCACGACGGTCGTGTTCGGCCTGCTGATTGGAATTGCGATTGGAGTCTTGGGATCGTTGCCACCCGCCTTACGGGCGTTGCAACTTCCGGTCGTCGACGGTCTGAAGGCCGTCTGAGAACGTTTTTTCACTAATATCACAACAAAGGGACAAACAATGCGTCGTCTGCTCGGAATGAACTTGTCGGGACTATTGATGATTGCCGTGGTCGGCTGCGGACAATCCGCGCCACCGGCCACGCCCACTGCGGCGACACAGGCAGCAACGCCCGCTGTCGACAACTCGAAGTTCTTACTCACCGCGGTACCGGAATCTGCCCAGGATGTCATCGCAGCCAGAAAGGGGGCCAAAGACGGTGACGATATCGTCATTGAAGGCCGCATCGGCGGCGACGTCAATCCGTGGGTCGACGGTCGAGCTGCATTCCAGATCGTCGATCGCAGTCTGGTTCCGTGCAATGAGCGTTCTGGAGACAGTTGCCCGACGCCGTGGGATTATTGCTGCGATACGGATCAACTGCCCAAGAGCAAGGCCACGGTGAAGTTTGTCGACGCCCAGGGCAAAACGCTGACGACCGATGCCCGTCAATTGCTGGGGATTAAAGAGCTTCAG
>JAQGHS010000945.1 GCA_028291605.1 Planctomycetaceae bacterium
AGTCGATGTGCTGAAGTTTTTAGGTAGCCGCAATTCGCCCGAATGCGGGCAATCCGTTAATCGGCCCGCATTCTGGCGAATTGCGGCTACACAATTTCTTTTGCGCTCCTATCTTAGTTCGGCTCTGAACGTTTCGGCTGTCGCTTCAGCCAATAGGCGTACTGTGCGGGGAGTACCTGCTGAGGTGTCGGACGGCCGAGCTTCTGTGCTGCGTGGTAGGGCCAATGCGGGTCGTCCAGCAACGCCTTCGCCAGAAAGATCAGATCCAGTTGCCCATCCACGATAAATCCGTCCGACTTCTTCGCGTCGGAGATATTCCAGGAGGTCGCGGTCGGGATACCTACCTCGTTGCGGATGCGCTGGGCGATGGGTACGAGAAAAGCGTGCTCGGCCCATGGAACCTGACTGATGTCCGGTGTATTGAAACCCATGCTGACGTCGATGAGATCCAGACCGCCGGACTTCATTCGCCGGATGAGCTCAATGGACTCTTCCAGCGGCTGCTCGCCCTCGACAAAGTCAATCACACCGAGCCTGGCCGTCAGCGGAAGGCGCTCGGGCCAGACCGCGCGCACTGCAGCGAGTGTTTCGAGCAGGAACCGCGCTCGGTTCTCGAAACTGCCGCCATAATCATCCGTGCGTTTGTTCGCTAATGGCGAAAAGAAACTCTGTCCGAGATAGCCATGGGCGAAGTGCAGTTCCAGCCACTTAAACCCTGCCTCCAGCGCACGCTTGGCAGTGGCCGCGAAGGCCTCGCGGATGCGTACAATGTCGTCCCGAGTCATCTCGCGGGGAACACGCGGGAGATTCGCTCCGAACGGTACGGCAGATGGCGCAATCGGCTGCCAGGCGCGAGGGTCGTCTGGCGGCATGTGATTGTCGCCTTCCCAGGGCTTGTTCGCGCTGGCCTTACGTCCGGCGTGCGCGATTTGAATACCGGGAACGGCTCCATGTGCTTCGATGTACTGTGCGATGGGACGAAACGCTTCTAACTGCGAATCATTCCACAAGCCAGTGCAGCCCGGCGTAATCCGCCCCTCGGGAGACACGGCAGTTGCCTCGGCAACGACGAGCCCCGCGCCACCGTGCGTCAGGCTGCCGAGATGGGCGTGATGCCACGCATTCGGTATCCCGTCGATTGCCGAATATTGGCACATCGGTGATACGCCGACTCGGTTCTTCAGCCGCACATCCTTCAGAACGAGTTCGTCGAACAGAGAAGGCATCTCGTCTCCTGGCTTAATGCAAACTAACTCAGCAAGACCCTACCACCAGCCCTTTGACCTATCGGACTCGCAATGGCGCTGCCCGTTGAGATCGGCATCCTACATTATCGAGCAGTCCTCTAGAAAGACATGCACTTAATCGCGAAGCAATCGCAGTGCCGGTGCGTAACCTGAGCTGCCCGGGTGGCGTATTCCTGGGGGGAAATCAAAGCAGTTAGGGCTCTTTGTTTTTTCTTAGGTTCGTCCCCGTCCCCTTTGCTGTTATTGGATGAGGCGCACTTTGAATGTGATTCACTCGATATTCGACCAATAGTCTCGCAGTCGCGAGAGCCACGTTCCTTCCGCAGGAGCTGGACCTGGAGGAAAGGCTTCCGATCGGAAGCGTCAATGGACACGGCGAACCGATGTCAGGATGATGGTAGCGCCACTTTTGAAGTTGCGCTATTGTGAACGCAATAACCGGCCCAGTTGATTGAAACCGGGATGAATTTTGAATCTGGAGGATTCACAGCTAGTAGCCGGTGGTTGAGGAGCGAAGCGACGACACCACCGGTTACGACGATCATGTGAATGCATCCCGGAAGGATGCCAGAGGGCAGGACTTTGTGCTCGCTCGATTTACCAATGCTCCGCGATCCCTTCAGGATCGAGATCAATAGGGAACGGGAACCGGTGGTGTCGTCGCTCCGCTCCTCAACCACCGGCTATTAGCTGACATCCCTCCGGGATACTGAAATCGCAGTGCTCGCGCAACTTCAAAAAGCGCCACCGATCTACCAGTCAGCCAGACCTGGCAAAGGTGCCGCTTTCCTCGCTTCGAATTGTGGCCGGTAATGTACCAGCTCGACGCAACAAGGGAGCTTGCTACTTTGCCGGTCCACTTTTAGGTATTCGCGTCATGCACTGGGGTTACTCTTCTGAATAGAGGTCGATTTGCTCGATGTTGCATCCGGGGAGGGCGGACTTGAGTTTCGCGACTCCGGCGGGCGTGACTGTCTTCTCGGGCAAGGACATGGATTTCAGGGACCGCAGCCTGGACAGTTGCTGGATGCCGGCATCGGTGACTTTCGTGTCGGAGATCGCCAGCGTCAGCAGCTTGGGGAACGGTTTCTGGACGAGAGCCTTCAGGCCCACGTCGGTGATGGGGCAGTTCACCAGGCCAAATTCGACGAGCTGCTCGGTGACCGCGTGCTTGCCGAACGTGATCAGGCAGGCGTCGGTCGGCTTGGGGCATGTGCAGGAGAAGGCATGCCAGGCAATCCCGGATCGAAACAGGGGTTCGAGCCCCGCGTCGGTCACTTCCCGGCACATCAGATGCAGCGTGTGCAGGGCCGACCACTTCTGAGCCGCGATGGCCTGCATGCCGGCGTCGGAAAGCATCCGCCCGGTCAATTCAAGGTGTTGTAGTTCGGGACATGCCGCCAGGGCCGCAAT
>JAQGHS010000948.1 GCA_028291605.1 Planctomycetaceae bacterium
TGCAAAGTTTCTTTCGCGACGAGGAAGGCGCCACGACTATCGAGTATTGTGTCGTTTTGTTTTTTATCATTACTGCGTGTATCGCCGGGATTACCGCGGTGGGCGGCTCCAGCAACGGACTGTGGGGCAAGAATTCCACTCAGATGGGCATGTACATGTAGTCGCGATTCCGTGCCGCCAATTTCTTGAATCAGTTGCGGGTACCCGTCGTGGCGACTTCGGTCTAACAGCAAAATCACTTTCATTCAGTTGATCGCCAGCGGCTGTCTGATGGAGCCGCAGCTGATCTTCGCAGGAGGCGGGGATGTCCAGGTGCTGGATTGCACTGGGTGGAAATCAGGGACCGGTGGCTGACACGTTCCGAGACGCGGTGGCATTGCTGAACCGCGTGGCTGGCATCTCCGTAACTCGGATGAGCCGCTGCTACACCACTTCCCCTGTCGGGGCCAACGCCGGCAACGAATTCTTGAATGCTGCCGCCGAGCTACAGACGACCCTTCCGCCTTTGGAATTGCTGGCGAATCTGCAAGCGGTGGAAACGCAACTGGGGCGAGTGCGGTCGGTGCACTGGGGCCCACGAACTCTGGATCTTGATCTGTTACTGTACGACGAGCAGATGCTGTCAACGCCCGTGCTCACCATTCCACATCCCCACATGTGGTATCGCCGGTTCGTCCTGGACCCCCTGGCAGAGATCGCGCCGGACGTGATTCATGGCGGGCATGGCCTAAGCATCTCAGAGCTTCGTGAACGATTATTGTCACGGCCTTTGAAATGTGTTCTTCTGGGAGGCCCTGTCGACCAGCGGGTCGACCTGCAGCGCCAATTGGAAGCAGAGTATCCTCAAACGGATTGGCCAACTGAGAGTCCCGAGTCTGCCTGGCTGGCATTCTGCTTCGAATCTGTTCCGCAGGTTGAGGGGATACCGGATGCCAATCGAATTGATGTCCAGGCCTTCCCAACAGCACCCGAACAGACAATTCGCGACGTACTGGCCGCGGCATTGGATTCTGTCCGCAGTGTCTAAGTCCGATCCATTACAGAGATCGCGGAGGCCTCCGTTTGAGATGTTAGTTAGCCGCTGTTTCCTAACGAACTTCTGCCGTTTGCAAAGTTAGACATTTCATCAGTTTTTGGCATCGTTGCTCTAGCGTACAGTTATTGGACGAGATAAATATCACCAACGTGGTACAACAACCCATCCTGGCCGAAGCGCCGACCACAGCCAGATATTCCCCAGTGGGCCTGCGTGGAGTTAAGCGACATGCAACATCAACTTGCTGAAGTGACCCCAATCCAGGAAGCAGATCGCCTTTCGGCGATATTGTCTGACGTGCCTCGCAAATCGGAGATTCTGGCACCCCTCTCGCAGATCCTGTGGGGTGATGAGTCCCGGCGGACGGTCGATCAACCCGGCAGTACGCGACTCACGCTGGATCTGGGGGCTCTGGGAACGGGGTTCGTCAGCGACGATCCTCAACTGCTGTCGCTGGCTTGGGCCATGAGCCGCTAGTCGCTAATGGCGCTGCGGTCAGCGACTGACATCCAAGTACCGGTAGCTGCCTTGATGGTCGCGGGCGAGCTGCTCCAACCAGTCGAGCGATCCCAGCTGGGCCCCGATTCCGAATTCGACGACATGGATTTGGACTCGTTTGCGGTTGGCTCGCTTGAGTTCCCACAAGTCTCGCTCGGACAATTCAGGTGTCTCGCCGTCCGTGAGAAAGTAGATGACGTCCGGGGCCAATTTCAATGCTGCCAACAGCGCCGGTTTGTGAATGGTGCCGCTGGTTGGCTGTTGACTGGCGATGAATTGTCGCGCGAGTGTGATGTGACCGTCGGTGGCGTGGAATGTCTGCTGCCGATCCTTGGTCATCGGATGCAGTTCGGAATCATAGAAGAGAATTTGAAACCGCTGCGTCGGCTCGAGTTGTTCGAGACTGGCGATCAGTTCGGCTCGTGCCATGCCAATCGAGTTCTCCTCTTCCATGCTGCTGGAGCAATCGACGACATAGCCGAACAGGTTTCCCTGGGCACCGATCTCGAAAAAACTAGTGCTGCCAGTCGTACCGGCCGTGTGACCATCCTTGACAGTCCTGGTCCGTTCGCCAGGATTTTCAGACATGGCAAACGCGGTCCTGGAACTGGTCGCCGCAGCTTGCAGCAGTTGGCCATACTTCTGCTTGATCGAGCGTGTTCCATTCGCGCGGGCGACAGTTTCCGGCATCGCGGTCTCCTCCGCTGTGGCCTCCTGGACCTGATCGGGATCTGCTTTCGAATCGGCAATCGTCGTGGCCGAATGTGTTCGCTCCACGGGAGTCAGCGGTTGATCGTCCGCCGGGCGATCCGGGATCACCTCGACCGCCTGCTGTGCCATTTCCGCTTCCAGATCTGCTCCGAATCCGCCGGCAGTTTCATCGCTACTGAACCGGGTGGTTAATTGCAGCGGCGCACCGCCATCCCCGGCCTGTGTGTCGTTCATCCCGTTGGAATAATCAAAACCGAGCACGCAGCAGGCACCGAGCGCCGCATGCACACACAGCGAAACCAGCCAGGCGGGCCAGGCGCCCGCTGAGCGTCGCGGGCAGTTACGTCGTCTCTCAATGTCCAAGTCTAAGTCTCGAATCACGAGAGTCTCGTCCGAAAAGTGGGGAATCGATAGCGTTGGAATTGCAGATGGGGGGAAGGCTGTTCGATCATCACCCTGCAGATGCGAGCGGAGACTGACGGTCGAGCCAGTCTGTAACCGTGATATCACAATTGGTCAACACGAATTTGTTGGGAACGCCACTATACGCCGCGCGGAAATCGGGCATCTGTCCACCTCGTCACAGCGACTCAGACGGTTCAGCATCCAATCGGGTCTGTGTCGACACGAATGGCCAAATCCCAAGACGTGTGACTCTATTGGGTTACCGCAAATTACGCATCTAGAGTGAACTCCCCTTGATTCGTTCGGAAGAACTTCTACGATGGGGATTGCTACTGATGTAATTATCTCCACAGGCCACTTGGCGTATGGCCACGTGTACATATTTCACGCTCGTAAGCGTGCCTGTGTTGGTAAGAATTCGGGCAGAGGGTGCACCGTCGCATGTTGCAGTACGATTTTGAGAATAGTCCCGGCTATTGGATGGTCATTACGACCCGGGCGATCCGTCGTGGGATGGAAGCCGAACTGGCGAATGAAGGCATTACGCTGCGCCAGTGGGAAGTGCTCGCCTGGCTGACCATTGAAAACGGGATGGCGCAATCCGAACTGGCCGAACGACTGGGAATCGAAGCACCGACACTGGCCGGGATCCTGGACCGTATGGAACGCGACGGCTGGGTCGAGCGTCAGGCTTGTCTGCATGACCGCCGCAAGAAACGCTTGCGCGCCACGGCGAAGGCCCATGCAGTCTGGCAGCGGATGGCGGAATGTGCGTATCGGATGCGAGCGAAATGCACGGAAGGGATCACACCGGCGGAGCTGCTGCAGTTGAAGTCCGTGTGTGAACGGATTCGGGCGAACGTGGATGAAGTCCTGCCCCCTTCATCCGAGTCCGGAACCGCTGATTCCAGCGATTGCGTTCCGGTTCCCGAGACCGAAGTCGAGACACCACCCGCGGTCAGTCCAGTGACCTTGGGTTGAGAAACTATGGGTGAGGCGTCAGCCGAACCTGTAGCCTGACTCTCCGAGTCGGGTGTTTTCTATTTAATGCTCCCGACTCAGAGAGTCAGGCTACAGCTCGGCGGAGCCTCGCCCTACTTGGATCGCAACTCCAGGTCAACCTTGTTGCTGCCGGGCTCGATTTGCTTGATCAGTTCAGAGTGTGAGTTGTACCGGTCGGGTACCTTTTCAGGCGTGTGGCGTGCGCGACCCGTTTTGGGATCGGAAATTTCCTGGCTGGTCGTGATCCGCACGGCATGCTTGCCAACCTTGGCGCCCGGATCAGATCCGATGTAGCACAGTTTGTATTTTCCAGAAGTATCGGTATGTCCCACCGATGTGCGGCCCCCTTCTTCGGGACTGAAGAAGACCATGGCGTCTGCCAGCGGCTTTCCATCCAGCAAGATCGTTCCGTCGACATAACCCAGATCGGGCCGGTCTCCGCGGCTGCCACAGCCCATTGCCAGAGAGGTGATGGCCACCAGCGTCAGGTTCAGGATTTTGTTTGAGAGACACGTATGTAATCGCATGAAATGCTCGCTTGAAAGAACAGAGAGTAGCGACACCACCGGAGAGGCTCCTGCAGATGGTCCAGATATCCCGGCAGAGATATCCGTCCAACCTGCTCGGCATTCCCGGTTCCAGTGGTGTCGCTGCGTCTAGTCCATAGTGCCAATCGAAGAAGGCTGTTTGATCGAAGAATGACAGGCTGGAAGCCTATCCCACGAGTTTGCTAGTAATCACCGATGACTCGTCCGTCGTCCTTGCCCATTAACGCTTCCATCACGCTGTCGCACTGGGCGGTGGCGATATTGTGATCCGTGTTCTCACTGATGAATCGGACGGAACCGTCGGCTATCAGGAAATGGGATCCTCCCACGTGACGGCTGCTGTAGTTGCGCTGGTAATCAGTGGCCCCGGATGTACTCGTGCTGCTGTTCATGAGCACGTATCCACAGCCCAGGATTTGCAGCAATCCACGATCGTTGGTGGCGGCGACTTCGAGATTACTCTGCATGCCGAACACGACGGCAGCTTTGACGGGAGCACCCCGCAGTTCCCAGGCCCGTTCACCGATGGCAATCGTATTGCTGGTACCGTCCTGGAATTCGCTGATGCGGACGCAGTTGTTCGCGTGAAACATTCCATTGGAGGCGACGATCGAGCCCGTGCTGGAGGGTCCACCGGGATTGAGTCGCAGCGACCGGCTGGCATTGGAACCCACGTAGTTGGAGGTGGCCAGGGCCACGCCATTGATCAAGTGGGCCGTATTGAGGTCGGGGGCGGTGTCTGAAGGGCAGCGGAAGAGCGGAATGACCTTCTGCATCGCTTGCAGGCGGCCATTCGCCGAGGTATCTGCGATGGCCTGATTCAGCGTGACATTTCCGACGGTCAGCAAATTGTAGAGCGGTCCCTGATCGACATAGGGCAGGATGTACGAGCCCCAGCCCCAGTTGCCATCGGTGGCTCCTGTCAGTTGTAGAATGACTCCGGGGGGAAACGACCCGCAAACATCCAGATAGTTGTGCAGTGCCAGCCCCATCTGTTTGAGATTATTGCGGCACTGGGAACGTCGAGCCGCCTCGCGAGCTTGCTGGACGGCGGGCAGGAGCAAGGCGATCAGGACCGCAATAATTGCGATGACGACCAGCAATTCAATCAGCGTAAAGCCACGTTTTTTGGTTGCCATGAGCGCAAACCTCATCCGATTCGGGGAGTGTCGAGAACGAGAGCGCATGCCATACACAGACGACGCAATCTGTGGTGAGCGGCGAAGTTCAAGAATGAGAGACCGTCGAAAATCCAGACCCGAGAAGTCGAGTGGCCCTGCAGAAGAATGGTCCGAACTCGTAATGAATCTCCCGGCAAAATCCCAATTCCCCGCGGAATCTTGCTCCGATTGTGAAATATTCGAAAAATCGGCCCGATTGGGGTTTGGGCCAGTTCGTGAGCGGAATGGCGCTCGCCACCGGTTCTTGAGTGCGGCGCATAATCCCAGAAGAACCGGCGGCTAGCGCCGCGCCGCTCACAAGCCATGTTGCGCCCCAAGGTTGGGAATTATTGCCCCGCAAGCCGAGATTTCGAGGGGAATTTTCCGGTTTCTGGAGATTCCTATTAGATATGCTACTTGGAGACGACTGATTTCGTCGGGTGGCCACAACATGACTTCGACAACACCCTATCCCGAGTCGAGTGGATCGGGCGTGAATCCGACAGGACCGGCACCGGCTGTTCCCGAGGTGGATCGCGTTCCCGCTGGGGCGCTGTCGTCGAATCATCCCGGTTCGAGTGAGCTGGGGTTGTCGGGGACTGATTTCGCAGCTTTGATCGTGGAGCACGATCGTCCGCTGCTGCGTTACATCATGAGTTTGATTCCGCGCCGCGATGATGCAGAGGAAGTTCTGCAGCGCACGGCGGCGGTGTTGTGGGAACGTTCTCCGGAATTTGATACTCAACGGCCCTTCCTGCCCTGGGCGTTGCGGTTTGCTTATTTCGAAGCATTGAATTTCCGCAAAGAACTGGCTCGAGATCGGCTGGTGTTTCGAGCCGAAGTGTTCGATGCGATTGTGGAAACTCGCAGCGCACTGGAAGGCGAGCTTGATCAGCGACGAGAGGCCTTGAGGAAGTGCCTGGACGGATTTCCGACGCGGGACAGAAACCTCCTGCAAAGACGGTATTGTGATTCGGCGACTGTCGCCGAGCTGGCAGATGAAGTGGGCAAGACCGCCAAGGCGTTGTATCGCAGGCTGGATCGCATTCGAGAAATCCTGGCGGACTGTGTGCAGCGACGTGCCGCGGGCATGTCGGTTTCGGGAAGTGTCAAACCATGAGTGATGAAATCCCGCTGGCCGATCAACGCCCACTGGCTAACGAACGATCGTCGAGCCGTCAGTTTCGACGGTTGGCAGACGGTCAGGCGACCCCTGAAGAATTTCAGGCCATTGAAGCG
>JAQGHS010000967.1 GCA_028291605.1 Planctomycetaceae bacterium
GGCCGGCAAGCGAATCGTCCCCGAGTCGTACTACGATTTCGCCTGGACTCCGTGCAAGGTCAAGAACGACTACGGAGCCCAGTGGTGGACGTTCCCGACTCTCGCCAACGGCCCCGCCGACTTGGTGATCACGCGCGGCAAGGACTTCAACAACGGCTTCGCGATTCCGAGCCTCGATCTGGTGTTTGTCCGCTTGGGAGACGGCAACCAATTCCCGAAGGATTTTGAACGGGATTTGGTGACGAAAGTCCTGGCCGCCGTTGAGAAGTAGATTGCTGATGGAAGGTGCTCGAACTTATGCGAGTTGCAAGGATAAGTTCGAGCCCATGCCTATCCTGATCTATGCCACATTTGCTGGCACAACCAATAATCAAGAACCGCGATCTCTTGCTGCATTTCCTCAGCGGACGCGCGCGGATGCCTGCCAGGTCTGAGACCAAAATGATCGTTGCCGACGTAGGTGACTTTTGCTCTGTAGCCAGTGGGTAAAACTTTCCAATAAGTGGCATCCCAGGCACCGATTTCCAAATACTCCACCGCTTCAAGATCGATGCGGCGAAAGGCATTGGAGATTAGATTTACCATCTTTTTCAGCCACTTTAGATCAACACTCGTAAAGATGCCGATCCGAGGAGTTTCGTCGGTTCCCTCGACGGTGTCCCAACAATCGTCCTGATGCAGGAAATAATTCCACCGGGGGCTGGCAAACAATTCCCATTGCCGGCCCCCTTCGTTTGTTAACCGATAGCTAGTCCCAGGACCATCCTTCCCCTCGTGGAGTGCCTCGTCAAACTGGACCTCTGCGACCTCCGTCCAAATCTCACCTCGCTCGTCAAATTGTCCAAACGAAATCAGTCCTGCAGCTTTTAGGCGCCGAAGCGTGTCAATCAATTCCGGTTGCAGCATGCGGTGACTGACTTTATTAAATTGCGGTGAGAACTCGTAACATCCGATGTCGAGAAATCTAAACCCTACTGCGTTTTCAACCGCAGTTTCCAAAAGCCAGTATTCTCCTCGCGTAAATCTTGGTTCCATATGGATTAGCCTATTCCGAAGACGTGTTGATTCACGGGCGAGAGATCCTTTCGATTGGAATTCTTCACTCAAGTTAAATCCGACCGAGTACTGCAACTGGTTTTCCAGCGTTCGGCTCGGGAGTGGCGGGGAGGCCTGCCGCAAGACTTCGAACCACAATCAGGAGTCGCTCTAGTTCGCTGGTGGGTTCAGATAGCCGCGAAACCGTCAGCAAGAAAAGCTCTTCCGCTCGAGCCAGATGCCGCTGCGCACCGACGGCCGAGCCCTCACGCACCTTGACGCCAGCCGCGGCCAATTTGATCAATCCCTTCACAAAGTCGGCGACCAACCCCGATCGCCCGGCTGCAATCCAGACACCTTCCCACGCTTCGTGAGCCTCCCAGTAGTAGCCTGCATTGAACAGTCGCCGGCCGTGTTGGAAGAGTCTATTGTCTGGTAAGCCCTGCCAGTCGGGCGTCGGGCATGCTGGGTGGACGTGGCCGAAGGAATGTCCGCGGGGATCGCCCAGTGGGTGGGGTGTGATTCCCGGGATGTGTGTGTAAGCTGGAAGCGCGGGTTCGGATTCTGGATGGAGGGGGATCGACATTGGTTCGGTGCGAATCCATTCCGATGTGACTCAAGAAACGAATCAATTGACTGTAACAGAGAATCCGCAGCGAAACCAACTTCCCCATGTCAGGCACAGCCTGACCTACGCTGAATCACCTCCGAAATGACTTCCCGCCCTCAATTGATGCTGACCCTGGAATCGTCGTGCGACGAAACGGCTGCAGCCATTATCGATAGCGAGCTCAACATCTTGTCGAGCATCGTCGCCACTCAGGAGGAACTGCACGCCAAGTTTGGCGGGGTTGTACCTGAGATCGCGGCCCGGGCCCATCTTGAACGCGTGCTGCCGGTCATTGATCAGGCTCTGCAAAAAGCGAACGTCACGCTGCAGGACTTGTGTGCGATCGGCGTTGTGACGCAGCCGGGGTTGGTGGGTTCGCTGCTGGTGGGATTTACCGCGGCCAAGACGTTGGCGATGGTGCTTGATCTGCCGCTGGTTTCGGTCAATCACATTGAAGCCCATATCTATGCCTGCCGGATGGCGGCCGGGCGCGAGGTGTTTCCAGCCATCGGGCTGGTTGTTAGCGGGGGGCACACGAACCTCTATGATTGCCGGGCACCACTTGATTTTGAATTGCTGGGAGCAACGACGGACGACGCGGCAGGTGAAGCCTTCGACAAGGTTGCCAGCATGCTGGGATTGCCTTATCCCGGTGGGCCTTCGATTGAAAAGATTGCCCAAGGTGGGAATCCCAAGGCGTACGCGTTCCCGCGGTCTTTCGCGCATGAATCGCGACTGGAATTCAGCTTCAGCGGCTTGAAGACGGCGGTCTTGTATACGATCCAGGGCCAGCCTCCCAATCGTCGTGATCCGGCAACGGTCACTCCCCAAGTCATTGCCGATGTCGCGGCGAGCTTTCAGGAGGCGGTCGTTGATGTGTTGATTCTGAAATGCCGGCAGGCCTTGCAGCAGCGGGGACGCAAGACGCTCTGCGTCGGAGGGGGGGTGGCCGCCAACAGCCGGTTTCGGGCCGAATTGCAGAAGCTGGCGGTGCGAGAACGGGTGGAGGTACTCACCCCGCCGCTCAGTCTGTGTACGGATAATGCCGCGATGGCCGCCATTGGCTGGGAGGCCCTCAAACTTGGCCGGACCATCACGCTTGATTCAGACGTTGTCCCCGGTCTCGTCCGCTGAAATCGACTCCATTTCGGCGGCGCGGATGTTTTGAATGCAGGTTTTGCGGACTCCGTAGTACCAGATTTCGACGGTATTTCAAAAGGGACCAAAACGATTTCGGAAAAGTGAACGTCCCCCCCGAACGTAACCGATCTGACGGAAATGAGTTGACACATTTCTGGCGTGAGCTAGTATGGAGATCAAACCGGGCCGGGAGTCGACGGTGCAGTGCCCCTCTATTCCGACCTTTAGCCTCCCCGGTGCAGGGCCAATTATGATTGCCGCAGCAGCTCCTCAAGTAGCAGTCCAAGATGGCGTGACGGTTGTTTCATTGGTCGGGCCTGAGTACGAAAACCTCGATGAAAGGCTTCTCGATGGGATTCGGACGGCCCTGCTCGACATTGCCCAATCTACCAACCCGCCGTTAATGGTCTTGGATCTCTCTCATACCAAGTTTTTTGGTTCGGCGTTCATCGAAATCTTGTTTCGGGTTGCCAACCGTATGAAGAACCGGGGCGGGAAGTTCGCCCTGAGCGGCCTGACCAAGTATTGCGCGGAAGTGATTCACATCACGCACTTGGACTCGCTGTGGCCCGTCTTGCCCGAAGCTTCGACAGCGGTGGCCAAGCTGAAGCAACCGTAGGATAGGCATCCTGCCTGTCAGTCGTCTGCTAACTCGAAACATTCATCGGGTCGATACAGAAGACCGCGGTGGATTTAATCGCCTGCAGTTGATGAGAGATGCTCAACATCGCTGCGCCCAAATCAGCCGGCACGCGCTAACGTCCGGTTCGTTCGGGAAATCAAGATCGAAATCAGAACCGGGGGCTAACGCCCTCCGGCTAATGAATCGTCCCGGTTAAGAAAGACAGGCTGGAAGCCTATCCCACTTCGGCGGGCAAACAGGATGCATCGAACTCTGCATCTGCGGCCAGCATCTCGCAGAACTCTGCACCTGACACCGGGCGATAGTCACCGGCTGCGTCCACCTGAAACAATCCCAGCTCGCCCTCGGTATCCAGTAGCGTCAACGTCCGATGGCCAATCAGGATCGTATCGCCGACTTCCAAGTCAAACTCGCTGTAGGATTGCACCAAGACGTCTCCTCGTTCTTTTTCGCTACCGGGACTCAACGTAGAATCGCCGAAGGGTCGCGACTATAGCAACGCCCCTGCCCTCTGGCAAATCACTTTGCGCCCGAAATTGATGAAGCGGTCGAGTTGAGATAACTAAGTTGTCGCGGTCAATGAAACGGAAGAACTCTCTTGATTTCGTTGAGCGTCAGATGAAGGGGTTTTCGTGCAGATTGGCCAGCTTGTCAACCCTGATTTTCGCGTCTCGTCGTGGTTTTTCAAAATCATTTTTCGGCGCAGATGACGCAACTCATGATTGTGCCTTAGACTGGAGCCCTGGATGGCAGGAAAAAAATCTGGCGAGTAACATCACTCGTTCGAACAGGACTCTCTGACAACGAGGAAACGCGGACGAAATGGGGTTGTCTGGTCGCCTTAGATGGTTCTGGCAAATAAGACTCGAAGGGGAGAGTAGAACTCGAAAAGCGGGCGTTGCAGCGAGCAGATGACTTGGCATGGTGACGTCAGCCCGCATTGAGTACAACACATGCCCCATGGCGAGTTTGCGTGCTTCGTATTGCTGACAGGTGTGTGAGCAAAATGCCACTAACGTAATCGCAGCTGAGATCTAGATGGTGACTTTTATAAGATCAAGTTGACCTGCCACGAATCACGAGCCGCCTTCAACGAGATGAGGCAGAGAATCAAGCCGTCTCGCGAGGTCGTCGAGGTGCCCCCCTGGCAGTGACTGTCAAACCACTTTTCCGCAGGAGTTCCGGTTGCATGTTGCCCCCGTTGCGTTTCGTTCCCCTGATTAAACGTCTGCGCTGGGGTGGAACCAGATTGGGGCACAGCCTCGGTAAGCCGATTGGTACGGCGACTGATGCTGCAGAAAGCTGGGAGGTTGCGGACCATGGCACAGATCAGAGCGTCGTAGTTTCAGGACCATTTGCAGGGTGGACACTTGCTCAAATCATGAGCCGGCACCCCACTGAACTGCTCGGGAAGGGTTCAACGCAAACGACGTTCCCGTTGCTCGTGAAGTTTCTTGACGCTCACGACCGATTGTCGTTGCAAGTTCATCCCAACGACCAGCAGGCGCGACGATACACGTCCACCGACCGCGGGAAGACGGAAGCGTGGTTGATCTTAGAGGCTCTACCTGGAAGCCTCATTTACGCGGGATTGAAATCGGGCACAACCTTGTCGGAC
>JAQGHS010000991.1 GCA_028291605.1 Planctomycetaceae bacterium
GTCTTGCGAGCAATTTTGAATTTGGTTCGTGGACGATGGACCATAATGGAAATCCCGCACCCTTTCGGGCCTGCTGAGCAAAGAATACACGGCTCTGATGACACTTCGTCACCGAAGACGGCATTAAATCAATCCGCGGCTGCTTCGGCAAGTCTGACAGCCAACGCCGTGAAGGATTTTGTAGCCGCATTCACCAGAATGCGGGCGACTGTCCGACACGCCCCCGCATTCTGGTGAATGCGACTACCTTCTTCGACGAAAAATTGTCTTACAAGATATTCAGATTTCGGCAGCGAATAATTCGAAAACTCACCAAGTCCCGCCAATTACCACCGCAGAAACTCTGTAACTGGAGGCAGTCATTGAAGATGAGTCCCTACCTTTTCTGATTGCTACAATCGTCATGACAGATATTTTTCTAAAGTTTTGCACGATATTTGCGACACTTCCACTTGACGATGTGCGCGGCCTCCATACGATGAATAGCCGACATTGTCAAGACATCCAGATGCGGTACGTACCGTGGCCACTGCGCCTCATGTGGCATCAGGAATCGCGAGGGCGACCCCTCGCCTAGCAAGGATTACTCATGTTGGTTCTCTCGCGAAAGAAAAACGAGAGTATCGTGATTAACGACGAGATCATAATCACGGTCGTTGAAGTTCGAGGAGACAAAGTCCGTCTGGGCATCCAGGCACCGCGTGAAGTTCCTGTCCATCGCAGTGAAGTTCACGCAGCGATTCATGGAGAAGAACCCACCACGACGGGCGACACGCCAGAACTTCCTGCCTCGTAGTCAATCTCTCATCGATTTATCACTGCCTGCCAGGCAGCTTTTGCTGCTTTCAAGCGGCGTTGTTGATATATTCGCCACTCATCCAGGGCGAATTGAATTTCTGATTTTCTGTCGTCGTTGGCTGCTTGACATGCTCTGGCTCAATGAGTATTGTACTCGCATCTTCACCGGCCCCATCGTCTAACCCGGTTAGGACACAGGGTTTTCATCCCTGCAATAGGGGTTCAAATCCCCTTGGGGTCATTGGCCAAAGGCCAATAGAGCAGTAGAGGGGAGAAAGTAGAGAGTAGACGGAATACACATTCCGCTATCATTACTTTCTCCCCTCTACTGCGTTCTACTTTCTACTCACTACTCTCTAAACAGAGTTGGCAACATAGTACGAGGCGGCGCTAGTTCTCAAGAACAGTGCCGCCTTTTGCATTCTTTGTCGCGCCACGAAGTGACGGTATCCAAGCTCGAAGCGCAAGTGTTGAAGATGCGTTCTTTTTGACGCAACAGCGTTCCCAATTGGCTGATGCCAGGCTGACTTCCGAACCTGGAGGGTTCGTAGAGAGTAGCCGGTGGTTGAGGAGCGAAGCGACGACACCACCGGTTACGACGTCAACGGGAACGCATCCTGGAGGGATGCCAGAGGGGACGACCTTGCGGTGACTCAATTTCAAATCCTCTGCGATCCCTTCAGGATCGAGGGCCGGTTCGGGGCGTGGTCCGGTGGTGTCGTCGCTCCGCTCCTCAACCACCGGCTAATCTCTGGAATCCCTCCGGGATGCAATACTTCACCCAATTGACACGGTGACCGAAACAACATCGCAATATCAAAACTTGCGCGTCGAGATCGTATTGGCCGCTCCGCCTACTTCAACACTTCACAACCCGGCAATCCGGCCTTGATGACTTTCAATCCCTCTTCAGTCACACGAGTCCCCGTCAGGTGTAAAACTTTCAAACCGCGGATCGCGTTGACGTGTTCAAGTCCCTTGTCAGTGATGCGCGTATACGACAATTCCAGTTTGCTCAACTTAGGCAAGTATTTCAGCGATTCCAGACCCTTGTCGGTGATGTAAAGCGACTTGTGCAGATCGAGCTCCTGCAGTTGCTTGAAGTCCTGCAGGTGAGACATCCCGACATCGGTCAGGAATGAGCCCTCGAGATGCAATTCCTCGACCTGCTTCAGCGGCTTGAGCGCTTCCAGCTGCTTATCGCGAACCTTTTTCCCATTGAGATCGATCTGTCTCACGGACAGGTTCCCTTTCGGCAGCGGCACACCGGGCTTGATCGGAACCGTGGCGCCATGCAGAATGAATGTTCCACCCAGCTTCTGGATTTGTTCAGCCGCCGCGATCACTGCGGGATCGGGTTTCTCCGCACAGCCGAAGCCCACAATCAGCAGGCAAACGATCCCCAATCCAGAACGGTGCATTGTCTTGTCCTCATTCACAGATCACGCCAACACTGATTCTGATAGGTGGCCGGTCCCTCTGAATCGGGGCTGCCTGAATCGCCCCCCGACCCTGCGTGTCGAGCTACGCAGGGATTGTAATCGTCTCACTGTTGACTTGCGACGCAAATTCTCTCGCATCTTCCAATCCTTGAAGGAATTAGGCAGATTGACCGCATCCCAAGTCGGATTTATAATGTGACTTACCGGCGGCCCTTGACGGTGTTATTCTGGTTCTCTGATCAGTGGTGATGAGCACCGCCGACGGCGTGCTGACTGCACCAGCTGCCAGGGGCCGATTCCGTCGACAGTTCAAGTTTTTATAGTCTCGCCGCTCCGCAGCAGTCTGTCGGCAGCCGGCGCAGATCCGTGAAGACTTCTGTCGCCAAGCGAAATTGAATTGATTTACGATAAAATATAGAGTTAGGTACAGCGTCCGTTAAACAGCTCCGAGTTCTAGTTCTGAGGATGCAACCATGATGGGTGGAACGATTCCAAGTGCAACCTTCGCATCCGTAACCGTCGGCCGCCGCAGGATGCTGGCGATAACGAGTTGCCTGGTCTTATTAGCGACCATGTTGCCCGTCTTGCAGGCGCAAGAAGAGAAGAACGCTGACGATCTCAAACCGCGCCCCGAGGTCTTTACGACCAAGGATGGGATTTCCATCGCAGGTACCTACTGGCCGTCAGGTCTGAAACAGGACGCCAGCGTGATCGTGCTCCTGCATGGAGCAAACGGCAATCAACTGGACTGGGGAGCGTTGCCCAAGAAGTTGCAGGACGAAGGCTTCGCGGTGATCGCCATCGACCTGCGCGGCCACGGCCAGAGCAAGGGGGCCACACCGGCCGGCGAGGCAGTCGAAACGAAGACGGCGAAAACGAAAGCCAAGGGGGCCAAGAGCAGCGTGGATGCCGGCAGCTTGAAAGCCCGTGACTACGGAGCCATGGTGCGGTTCGACATGGAAGCAGTCAAAGCGTTTATCTACTCCGAGCACCAGCAGCATAAGCTCAATATGAACAAGATGGGCATCGTCGGAGCAGGGCTGGGAGGCACCGTAGCGTTGAATTTTGCGGCCGTCGATTGGCTGAAGGCACCCCACACGGATGGGCCGGTCGGCGGACAGACTCCACGCGGTCAGGATGTACGAGCACTCGTACTACTGACCCCTGATCCTGATATCACCGGCCTGCAACTGCCGGACGCCATCAAGACGTTGCGTTTGCCGGAGTTCCAGGTGGCCATGCTGTTCTGTGTCGGGCAGAAAAATAAGTCGGACATGACCCAGACTAAGAAGCTCTACGATCAGGCGGCAACCCCGAAAGACAAGAACGAAGCGCGGATGTATTTTAAAGATTACAACACGCCAGCCCGTGGAACCGCGTTGCTCAAGAACGCGCAAGTCGAAGCGAACATCTCGGTCTTTCTCAAGAAGCACGTGCAGGCCGTGGCCAGCGAATGGCGCGATCGCGAGAGTCGCCTCGGGAAAAAGAAGAAGTCCGAATAACACGGGCATATCTAGCGACCGGGGTCGGGTCTGATGTGATGTAAAGAGGCTAATGTCGAGTGAACGTGTTCGTCCGGCTTTTGTTACGAGTCGCAAGACAGGGGCGTTCCATGAATTCCCCAAAGGGGATACGTCAAATAGCCTAGGGTTGCCGCGATCCGCGGCTACCCTAGGTGTGCGTTAGTTGTGGCCCACCAACCCCAACGGGGTTGCGCCAAACGCTCTGGGACGCAACTCCGTTGGGGTTGGATACATCTCTCTAGACCTGACCTAGGGTAGCCGCGGGACGCGGCAACCCTAGGCTATTTGACGTTACCCCGTTGGGGTATTTTCTTCAGAACGAGATTAATCACCGAAACAGATTCGATATCGGCGCGACGTCCGAAATCCATCTAAATCAGGCCGCTTTTCATAACACCGGGGTCGGGGCCACGCGCTGTCCCTCTGTTACGCCTTAATGTCGCCATCCGCTGTCGCCACACTCGATTGAGGCAATCACCGTGAATCAGTCACCATCTGCCCGCATCTCGGAACTGGAACGACGGGTCGGCGTTTTGACCAACGTCGCCATCATCCAGACGATCGCACTGGCCTATCTGTTGCAGGTTCTTGCGATTGCCGTCATGGCCTTCCTTGTGCTGCTGCCGATTCTCGCGTTTACCCACAAGAGAATTCCTGCATTGGCAAAGAGATGTGGTCGACTGTTCTCGTTGGCCTCAGATACTCCGGCTAAAGCAACTCCGAGTGCGGATGTTGGTTTAACGGACTGAGTCGGGAGTCACGACATGGAAGAGAAGCAGAAGTCGAGACCGTGGTTGACGTGGCTTGCGGTTGGGGTGGTGGTCGTTGTGGCGTATCCACTGAGCGAAGGGCCTATGATTGCCTTGGGCCTTAATGGCTACCTACCACGCTGGCTGGACAACTTACCGATATACCTTCCGCTGCATTTGCTGGGTGAGCAAATTCCGCCCATTGCTGAGTGGACCAGTTGGTACTGCGGATTTTGGATAGAACCATTCTTATCGCCAGAGCCGGGACTGACCCGGCGCCGCATTCCTTAACCTAGTGCCATTCCCCCGTTGGGGTATCTATTCGAAGCGCGACTCGTCAGTGGTCTCCGTTCCAAACGCCTCGCCCCCGCACTGTCTCTGGTCGCAAAACATGAAACGCTCGCTCCAGATCGCTGGC
The DNA here is from genome assembly GCA_028291605.1 of Planctomycetaceae bacterium. GTDB lineage: Bacteria > Planctomycetota > Planctomycetia > Planctomycetales > Planctomycetaceae > JAKFVC01. Next base: position 4,931 of record JAQGHS010000991.1, read on the forward strand.
TGGTTGTTGGCGGTAACACTTTTATTTGTGCTGGCTGTTTTTCTCGAGATCTATCCGAGATCCTTGGCAGCGCGATCGATTCCGGTCGAGTTTAAGACTCCAGTTCGAGCCAAAGTCTCGGCGGGTTTCATGCCCGATTTTCTGTGGTCAGGTGAGGCATGGTGGGTTGAGGTCGAATCCAACGAACCCGTCTTGATTGATTTTGACGGCAAGTGGTCGGCAACCATCCCGCCAGGAGATCACCGTGTTTATGGAAATCACGATAACAACAACACGCGTGACTTCAATCCGGTCACTTGGCATATGACGCCTGCGCTCGTAACGGTGAGCAAACCGCGGTCATAATCCACAGCGCCCGCGCTGCCCCCCGGATTCGAGGGCTCTTGCGGCCGCGATATCTGCTCCCAATTCGAGGGCGCCCACACGTCTCCCGGTTTTCCCGAACGACAAGGATCGCATTGCCTTGCGAGAAGTCTTGGGGTTCTTGAACGACAACATCGCGGCGTTTTGAGAGATTTCCAGATCTGGCCGAGAACAGCGTCCAGGTTAAAACAAAGCGTGGACGACTAGGTTTCAGCGCGTTGGCGCCGCGACAGTGTACGCGAGAACAAAGAATTCAAAGAATGCGCAGGTTTGAAAGCGCCTGTAGGAAGGCCACCCCGGCCGTCGTATTTTTTCTCGTGTCAACGCGAGGCGAATAGACAGGCTGGGGATGGGAGGCGAACTCTGCCCGGGAAAAGAAAAAGACGACGGCCGGGGCGGCCATCCTACAGACTCGCGGTGCTCGTGAAGGAGGAAGTACCACTCGCGAAGGAGCCATCGCGACCCAACAGTGAACGAAAGAACAAAGAATTCAAGAGCGCAGCGAATTGAAGGGTGGGCGACGCGGAAACACTTCAGTGTGCAGCGACCGGGCTAACTGACGTGTAGGAAAGAAGACCGATGATTCGATCAAATCTCGTGATATGTACGCGCGATCAAAGAATTCAAAGAATGCACGAGTTTGGTGCGTGTAGGATGACCGCCCCGGCCGTCGTCTTCTTTCTCACGCAACCATCACTAAGTACTTTCTGCAACAGAAGATCGGTGTTTTTGACGAAACCAGCAATGTGCACTTACGTTCAAAGAATTCAAAGAATGCGCGAGAATTCTGCGTCGCGTCGACGTCGGAACTCACCACGAGCGCTGCCGAACGGATGAAGAAGAATCTGGAACACTAATCTACGCTAATCAGCACTGATCCAGAGCTCCCAGGATGAGCGATATCCGGACTCTCGACTGGAATGGATCAGTGTTGATTAGCGTAGATCAGTGTTCCCCAAATCCCCTTCTGCCCGTGAAGCGGGTAAGCAATGTGCACAACAGTTCAAAGAATTCAAAGAATGCAAAGAATGCACGAGAATTCTGCGTCTCCTTGACCTCGAAATTCACGACGAGCGTTCGGGAACGGATGAAGAAGAATCTGGAACACTGATCTACGCTAATCAGCACTGATCCAGAGGCCCCAAGATGAGCGATATCCGGGCTCTCGACTGGAATGGATCAGTGTCGATTAGCGTAGATCAGTGTTCCAAAAATCCTCTTCCGCCTGTGAATTGGGGAAGCAATGTGCACAATCGTTCAAAGAATTCAAAGAATGCGCGGTTTTGCGGCGTCTGTTAGGATGGCCGCCCCGCCGTCGTATTTTTTTCCGGGTGAACGTCAGGGGAACAGACAGGACGGGATGGCTGGTGATTGATGACTCCGAAAAGACGACGGCCGGGGCGGCCATCCTACAGCTTTAATGTGAACACAAGAACAAAGAATGCAGACCTTCGCTGGCGAGTTCACTCGGGAATGGGTAGCTTGAGCCTCATGCTCGGCCGGCGTGCTGCCTGCCCATCGATATAGACTTTGTTTTCCAGGATTTGATGAATGTACGACAAACCGCAGTTGCTCGACCTGTTTCGAGAACGGGCCCTCAAGTTTGGTGATTTCACACTCGCTTCGGGCCGCAAGGGCACCTACTACCTCGACGGCAAGCAGATCACGCTCCATTCGACCGGCCTGCGATTGGTCGCCCAGGGATTGCTGGATCTGCTTGAGGGTGTCGACTTTCAAGCGATTGGCGGCATGTCGATCGGGGCTGATCCCATCATCGGGGCCGTGCTCGCCGTGGCGGCAGAACGGGGCCGTGATCTCTGCGGATTTCTGGTTCGCAAGGAAGCCAAAGGTCACGGCACAGGCAAGTTTGTCGAGGGCCCCGTCCAGCCCGGCACCAAGGTCGTCATCATCGACGACGTCGTCACGACGGGTGGCAGTTCGCTGTTGGCGATTGATCGCATTCAAGAGTTCGGTTGCCAGGTGGTCCAGGTCGTCGCCATTGTGGATCGCATGGAAGGGGGCGCGGCCAACTTTGCCGCGCGGCAATTGCCATTCTGCTCGTTGCTGCAGATTACCGATTTTGGAATTGCGGCTCCAACCATCTGACTCCCACATGAATGTGTCTTCTGATGTATCAATTCGTCCCGTAGCCACGCTCGCCAGAGCGTGGGATACCACGGCGATGGCGCACGCTCTGGCGAGCGTGGCTACTAAAGAGTGCAACGCCGACAGACCAGCAGTCTTCCGTCGACCGACACCCATAAGCCGTCATTAATGTTCGCCTCAATCCTCATTTGGGCAGAGCATTTTGACATATTTTATAATTTCGCGCGATCGCTGAATGAGGTTTCGAACGTCGAAATGGGTTCTTTGAACGAGATCAGGCAATGATTGCTTGACGGGGGGACAATGCGCGACGTAATTTAGTATTAGAGATTGATGAAGACGAATCCGCGCAAGTACTTCTAGGCCGATCTGGGCTGCCGGTTGGGACGCATTCCCGCACTGACCGTCGTGTGTTCACTGGAAGCTCTCACATCTCCAAACGACGACACAGAATCACATGACAGACCCTCAGATCGCTCCTGCAGGTTCAATTCCGACTCCAGTTCCTCAACCCGTACCAGCGGCTGCCTACCCCCCGGGAACGACCTTTCCGCCCAACTGGCCGCAGCCGGGGATGGCCGCGCCTCCCGGTTGGCCCCAGTTGCCGCCGGGCTATGCTTACCCGCCACCTCAGCCCGGACAGCAACCCTATCCTTATCCCTATCCCTATCCGCCCCCAGGTTATGCCTATCCGAACCAGCCCGCGGCTGATGGGGTGACAGTGGTCCAGCCAGTGATGGCTCAACCCGTCTACGCGCAACCCGTGCCTCAGCAGCCTCAGCAATACATGGCGCCACAGTCGATGGCGCCCGCTGCCGTTCCCGCGGCGCCACCGCAACCGCCAGCGGCGCCCACTCCCATGCCGCCGCAGGTCGCGGTTGCTCCCGCGGCACCGGCTCCGGTGCCGGCTGCGGCTCCGGTGCAAATGGTTGCCGCTCCAGCGCCGCCAATGCCTGCTGCCACACCCACGCTAGCTCCCCAGGCGGTTGCTCCGACCCCCGCCGCACCGCCCTCGGTTCCTGCTGCGGCACCGACACAGGCTACCGCACCAACTCAGACCTTCGCTGCCGCGCCGACACAGACCGCCGCTGCCGCACCAACTCAGGCTGCACCGACTCAGGTCAGCGCCGCACCGAAACCGATTGCGGCTGCCACGACTGCGGCTACCAAGACCGCAGCCGCAAAACCACCAGCCGCGACCAAGACGAAGACCATCATTGTCGCACCGTCCTATCGCGACAAATTGCAGACACTCACCTTTGCGGAATGGGCCAACCGTCGAGTACGCGAAGCCCCCGGTTATGTCGTCAGCATTCTATTGCACGTTGTCGTGTTATTCCTGTTGTCGATGATGGTCATGCCCGCGAAGGATCGCGAAGATCTGTTCAACACGATCATGGCGAAGACCGAAGCACCCGTTGAGGTCAACGAGAAACTCGATGACACTCAGATCGTTCCCGAGAAGCTTGATAATCTGCAGGCCTCGGCGAACGAAATGCAGGTGAACTCGGAGATTGTTGCGGACAAGCCCAGTCCCATCGATGTGGATGTCAGCGACCAGGCACCGACAATTGAAGCTCCCGATCCCACTGCGGGCTCCGGTCCGAATATCCCCAAAGGGGATCTGGCAGGTCGCAGCCAGAAGGCACGCGGCGCCATGCTGGCCTCACAGGGGGGGACTGCGGCGAGCGAACAGGCGGTCAACAGCGGGCTGAAATGGATCGCGAAACACCAGAGGCCGGACGGCAGTTGGTCTTTCAAACATGGTATGGATGATCCCGGTGCGATCGATAATCCGACCGGCGCGACAGGCATGGCATTACTCGCCTTTTTAGGAGGCGGACATACTCACAAGTCGGGCGACTATCAGAAACAAGTGACGGGAGGCCTGGCTTTCTTAGGCAGCAAGATGACGCCCAGCGGCGACCTGCGAGCCGGCGCCGACATGTACACGCAGGGAATTTGCACGATTGCATTGTGCGAAGCCTACGCGCTCAGCAAGGACAAGAACCTGCGTCAACCGACACAATTGGCTGTCAATTTCATCGTGAGTGCCCAAGATCCGGCCGGCGGCGGATGGCGCTATCAACCCGGGCAAAAGGGTGATACGTCGGTCGTGGGCTGGCAAGTCATGGCCTTAAAGAGTGCCAAGATCGCCAATCTGCAAGTTCCCAACAAGACCATCGGCAAGACCACCTTCTTCCTCAACTTCGTGCAAGCCGAGAACGGCGCGAAGTACGGCTATGATGCGCCGGGGGCCGGACCTGGAACATCGGCGGCCGGCTTGCTGTGCCGGATGTATCTGGGGTGGACCCCCAAGAATCAGGGACTCGTTAAAGGTGTCGAATTCTTGTCGGCCGTGGGACCTCAACCGGGCAACATCTACTTTGATTACTATGCCACCCAGGTCTTGCATCACTGGGGCGGTGAGCCGTGGACGAAGTGGAACAACGTGATGCGCGAGTATCTCGTGACGAGCCAGGAAAAGTCGGGCAACGCGACCGGCAGTTGGAAGCCCGGCGCGGGACATGATGACGCCTCGGGCGGCCGACATTATCGCACCTGCATGAGCGTCATGACGCTCGAAGTCTATTATCGCCACCTGCCGATCTATCAGCGGGAAACGATCAAGGTCGACTTCTAATTTCTAGCAGGGATAGCATTCAGGCTGCGTGCCTGCAGTGATGTTTGTTCATTAACAATTTAACATCCTGGCCGACGCGGTTAGCGTCGGTATTAAATGCCACTGCTGGCAGCTTCTGCCACGACACAGTCTTACGATGCGGCACAAGAATGACCGGCTGGAAGCCTATCCCACTACTGCACCCGGCTACTGCTGCCGCCGCGGTCGGCTACGGGATCTTCGGTATCGACTGGGATCAGCCGATATTGATATTTCAAGGCAATCGCCCGATCGCGAACATAACGGAATACACCGTACGAATCTGGCCTGACGACTGGAGCAAGATAGAACTGCTTCGGATCGAATCGACCGAGCAATCTGTCAATCGCGCGTTGGCACTCCGGAGAGTCATCTAGCACGATTCCCGCGGTTGGTTTAGGACGAGTCGTCAACTGCTCTCCGTCATCGGAAATCACGACGAAATCCCTAAGATTTAATCCTTGGCGGTACAACCTTAAGTCATAGTCATGCCAGATATAAAGTCGACCATACCGCACGACTAAGAGAATCTCTCGCTTTTCTCCGCGTTGTCGCTGCTGGGGAAGTCGGGCATCTTTTACCCTCCCCTGTTGTTCCGATGCTAGAAGCGTCCGAGCTTCCGACTCTTGTTGCTGCGCGATCTTCAGATCGGTCAACAACTTGTCAATCTCCGCCTGTGTGCGTGCCACATTGGCCATGACAGCCACATTCTGCGCTTGCTGAGCATCCGCCGCCGCTTGCAGCTGGACCAGTTCCGCCAACAATGTCTTCCGACGATCGATCAACTCCCGAATGGTATCAGGTGCCAGGCTATCCACGAGCGCCTCTTGACTCGCCTGGATCTGTTGCTTGCGGAGTACTTCAGACGACAACGTCGCCAACTGGTGGCTCTGCACTTCCAACTCTTCCGGTGACGGGGTTGGCACGACGTTCTCTGGGCCGTGCCCAGACTGCGCGAGTAGCATGACGACCATGATGGCGATAAACAGCACACCACCGAACGTGTTGCAGATGGTATCAAGCAGCAACTCCAGGCTATCTTGTTTTATCGCGCGACGACTCATCAGGGGGCTGCTCCTTTCTCGGGATGCAGAATCTCCTCCTGAGCGCCAATCACATCATAGCCATTGAGCGTCGATTTCTCGGTAAAACTGAAATTGATCTCATGGGCTTGTTCCGCTCCGCCGGGTCGGATCAAAAGTAAAAAATATGCCTTTTGCTGCTTCTCATCACGGATCCATCTCAGAAAAGCGCTAGCAGCAGTCCCCGTTACCAGCGGCAATGGGCCTTGCTGAAACTTGATTGGCTTGGCTCGACGGCCAAGTGGCGCCGCGAAAATCACCTCTTCCTCGATCACCACGACCCAACCGCCAGTCGACACACCGCGCGGCAAACCGTAGATTGGCCGTCGATCGTTGCGTCCCTCTTCGACCTGCTGCTGCAAATCGCGGCTTGCTTGCTTGGACTTTTCCAACTGCAATTGTTGAGGCCGCAGGTCAAACTTCCTGGCCAGCGCGGCCTTCTCGCGAGACTGCCAGAGCTTGTGCCGTTCGACGAGTTGCTTCAAGCGGGCCTGCAAATCCTGTACAGCCCGCTCGGCACCCGTCGCTTCTGCCTGCAGTTCCGCGGGTGAATGCTGGGCCAGTTCTCGAACCGTAGCGTCCGTACGAGTCGTCTCGGCCTGCAGGCGTTCCAGTTCCGCCCGCAACTCGGCGATGCGTTCCGTCAGATCTTCAACGACACCAGCTGGCGAGTCCGCATGTGCTGATTCCTTCCGCTGGACCAGATCCAATGCCAGAAACAGCACGACCACAATCACAATCGCGGTGACCGAGGTGATGATATCCTGAAACGCAAACAGCGAGATTGCCGGCCCCGACCGGCCGCGGCGTGACATTATTCCGCCTCGCGCATTTCAAACGGCAGCAACCGCAACCGGCCGACGATGTGCCTCGCGCAATACTCACCACAAGCGTCCAGGAACTCTTCCTCAGATTTTTTTAATGCCGTCATGAGCAACTGAATGACTAGCGCCGCGACTAGTCCCTGCATGGTCGTTTCAAACGCGACCGACAGTCCCGAAGTCACTCCCTGCAGAGCCCCCTTCACCTGCTCGAAGTCGCTGGCCGCAGCGAGGACCGATCCGAACCCGCCGATCGCCATCGACAAGCCTTCTACGGTTCCGATAAAGCCGAGTACCGGAATGGCCCAGACAAACCCTTGCAGCAACGAGTAGCTCGTCTCCATACCCGATTCATCCTGCTCGGCCTGAGTCTGCAGGATTTCAGCAACGTCCGTCACTCGTCCCAAGTTCCGCAAATTAGAGAGCGCCGTCGAGATGCGATTGAAGACGATAAACTGCCGCGGATCATCCACAAACTCATAGATCCGCTGCAGCACGTCATCCACTGACCGCGGGGTGAGGACAAACTCAGGATCATCCGGCAGAATGTTAAACGCGAGCGACTTGCGTTGCAGCACCAGCTTTCGCCACTTCAACCACAACACGGCCAGCGACCAGAACGAGAAAAACGCAATGAAATACGGAATCTCACCGCGCTGCAAAAAGCTGGCCCCCAAGATACTGGTACTAAACGGCAGCAGCGACACATAAAACGCCACCGTCATCAGGATGCCCAACGACAGTGAGCACCACGAATTCACCCGCGTAAAGCGAGCCCCCCGGAACAACAAGAACTGCTCAGGATCCGATCGAGCCCACGACAACGGCTGGGGCTGACTGAGAGCATTATGTTGAGGGACAGCCATAGTCGTTGTTCGCTCCGCAAACGAAACGCGTTCGCAGTAATCGGGTGAAATAGGATCGACTGTCAGACCTCAATAATGGATCGGGTGCCACTGGCGCTGGCAGCACCAGACTGCTTCGAATGGAATCACCGGTGATTGTAACGCCGCGCGAACGAAACGTCTGACGTACACAAGAAGACAATTCCTTCGACGAACGAGAATAACGTCGGCAGCCCACTGGCTAATATGCAGAACAGCATGGGTACCGTCGCATGCGCCATAAAAAAACCAAACGCGGCAGCCGTAAATAGGAACCAGGTGAATGTATATGACAACCCCTGCAGTGCTTGACCCAGATAAAAGCGATGCAGACCGAATGACCCCAGAAAGATTGCCAGCATTGCGGTCACCATGCGACTCTTAGGATGAACCGCCGGCAACTGCCGCACACCACATTGCGGACAAACCTCCGCCCGCGAGTCCATCGCATTGTCACACGCCGAACAGTAATTCGTCTGACCGCGACCACCTGCAGCATTACCCGACGCACGCGGCCCCGACGCCCCTGACAACTCAGCAACTTCCGACGCGGGAGCCCAGTCGGGAAGACCATCTTTCCAAACGAGATCACTCCCCATCAGTTGCCCACCAGCCAGCAACCCCCGCAGTTCGAGGATCGTAACTGGACCATAAGTTTCCTTCCCCACGCTGTAATGCCACACCGGCTTGACCATCTTGGCCGGGCCAGTCACCACAGCCGCCGGACTCTTCTCGGTCAAATCTTTCTCCAGATCAATAATCTCATCATCCGAGTCGGGCTTGGATACTGTTTTTTTGACTGGAAGTGGCCGCGTCTTCGGTGCGACAAATACATTCGATAAGGTCGCGGCCGAACGCCAATTGACTTGGTCCTCAGAAACCTCATGAGTCCGGCTGAACTGACCGCGTTGGTGCAATGCCTGCAACTGTGCGGGAGTAAACGGGCCCTGGACGCGTCCCCGCAGGCGAATAAAAAACGCTTCAGGTTCCGGCTGCTCATCAAACATAACTGACTCCGAGGCACGCGTCTGAACTTCTTGCTCTCTTTAACATTTGGGTTTAAGGCGCAAACGCCGTCTTATGACTACCTGGAATAGAGGTCGCAAACACGACCGTCCCCTCCACCAAACTGCCCACTGCCGGCAGATTCCACTCGGCCGTCCCCGCCTGTACGAACCCCACCGATTGCCAGGTCCGAGCCCCATCTTCAGCCGTCACCGAAACCATCAGTGAATGCTTCTTGTCCGACGTCCATTTCGACCGCAAGATCCAACGCCGATCAGCCGTCCGCTCGAGCCACCCAATAGGCAAAGTCTGACGGAAGAGTTCTGCGGACAGCTTTTCCTGTGCGACTGCGGCCCGACCCCACGCAGCTTTCAGCGTGCTGGTCGTGATACGTTTGATTAACGTATCGGCACGCTTTCGAGAGTCCTTCGCTGCGATGTTTAGCGGATCCATCCACGAAACCGACATATCCGGTGGATCATCGTTCAAATCACTAAGCGGCTTCTTGAGTTCGACGGCCAACAGGCTGTTACCTTCACTGGCGAATTCCAGGATCTTCAACACGAGGAAATAACGCAGAAACGCGTTGACCTCGGTCGCATTCAACAACAAATTCGCCTGCTGATTTAAAAAGTCATCCCATTTTTCATCGTCCACCTCTCCCAGATTCTCAACGATCTGATCGGCAATCGCCTTCTGCGGTGGGTCTACCGTCTTCGGAGTCGGAAACAAACTCGGTTCAAGAGCCTTCGATGTTTTTATTTCACCATTAAATCCCACGATGTATTTGAAGGTAATGGGAGTGGTGCGTTCACTGAAATCATCTGCCTTCTCCAGATAGTAGTCCCTGAAATCCTTGCCTTCTTTCGATCGCAGCAGAAATCCATCACGAATCAGCTTCCCTGAAAGCAAGTCCTTCAAACGCACCTGCACCGACGTTTTGGAATCCTCGTCGCCTTCTTTTCGCCACTCCAATGATTTCAAAAACGCCGCATAACGACCGACTACATCGCGTTCGGGGCTAGTTGGAAACTCCTTCAGAAACGCGGCACAGCTCTTTTGGCGTGATTGGACCTCTTGCGAGTCGGGCGGCCAAAACTGCTGCCAACTCGCGGCCAGTTTATGCCTGGCGAGAATCGACTTAATAACGTCCTCGCTACCGCCTCCCTTGAAGCCAGCAATCCGTGGATCGTTAGGAAAAGCCGTCGCGAACTGAGCTAACGCATCCTTATACTCCGTCAACCGAGGATCCGTCGGACTGGTCGGCCCCCCCACTTGGACAAGCACCGCCAGCCTGTCGAGCAAGACATTCTTCTTAACCACCTCGGCGTACGTTTTGCGAAACCCGCCAAACCGACTCTCGAGCAATGTCGCCTGCGAAGTGAGCTCAGCCGCGACCTTCGGCTCCAAAGCATGTAACTCATTTAGCTCCGATTGAACCTGTTCGACCAGTTTGCGGATGTCACTTTCTGAGTCCGGCGTGTTCAGCAGGCTATCCAGAGTTCGCAGATTGGCAGTCGTCGTCGCCAGCATTGTCCGAAACTTTTGCTCGCCCAGTGCAACATCGGCATTCCTCCTCGTCGTCCAGTCGGCTTCTAACTTACCGACGGCAATCTTTTCGTCAGCCGTTCGCACTAAAACGCGTGCTTGCTCCAAAGCCACTGCATTTGCCGCCAGATCAGTCGAATCCTGGGCACGTTCAATCGCCGCATTCAATTTGGCCTGGCGATCATGCTCCGCTTGCGTGGCACCCGCCAGTTTACTCTTCAGCGCGAGACCTTCTTCAGACAGCAAACGGTGAGGATGTTCCGCTAGCAGCTTGCGAGCCTCGTCCAATTTGTGCTCATCAATCAGTCCACTCGCTGCGGCCAGGATTCTTCGCGACTTTTCAGCTTCACTACTGAAATAGACGGCCACGCAAATCACGGCGACAACCGCCACGACGGCACCAACCGTGCCACCGATTCTTAGCAGATTGCGACGCGACTGTGCCAAATCTAATGTCGTCAGACGATTTCGATATCGAGCCCGCAGAACCTCTGGAATGACGCGCCCACACTTCTCAATCGCGAGCCCAAATTGCTGCAGTTCAGTGGAGCTCAATGTATTCTGGTCCAGAGCCTGCTCCAGATCGGCGACCGCCCGGCGATACGCCTTTTCAGCGGCCTCTTTACGATCTTCATCCTCAACCCATTCCAGCACCGGCGCCGCCTGCTGAGCAAGCTCATCATGCTCATCCAGTTGCACCACCTTGGCATTGGCGATCCAGGCATCCCGCATTTGCCGAGCCAACCCCAGATTCAATGCCGCTTGCGCATCATGCAACGTCTCCACCAGCATCTCCAGTTGCTCGCGAGCCTGCCCACGAACAACATGCCCCCCCTTCTGCTTCAAATTGCGGAGCAAGTCCGGAGGCACCGTCTCCAACCAGCCACGGCCACTCAGTTCCCCCACCAACTCCTTCAGACTTTCCACCTCACCCGCAGCAATCGCCACACGCGATTCCGATTCAATCTCCCGAAATCGAGCCCGCTCCATCGCACGAATATCGCCATCCCAATGCCCACTCGCCGTATCAATCTCCGAGATCGCCCGCAACACGCTCAACCGCTGCACCAACGGACTACGAGCCAGCGCATGCAAGCGATGTTGATCCAACAACCGCTGCAGAGGCTGCTGGACGGCATAGGCCTCATTCAGAATCGAAGCCACTCCCAGCAGCAACGGCTCAGGCTTGGGCAGCGAATACCCAGACAACAGATTGACCCACTGCTCCCGCTCCGGAAAATCGAGCATCGCGACGGTATCGAGCAAATTCGGCGAAATCTCAGCCAGATGCAAAGCCTCCGAGCGCAGCCCCTGATTGAGAAATTCCTCGCATTTGCGCAGACGCACATTCGCGTCATGGCACTGCGTTGAATAATCCGCGATACACTGCATCAACTGATCAGTAATCGAGAACGCTTCATCCTGCAGCACAAATCGAATCTCATCAATCGTTCGCCGCAACTCGGTCATTACAAATTCTCCGACACGCCAAGTATCTCTAAAGTGACGTGATTATTGCAGTTCGACGAGTCTGTCGAATAATAAATCATCGATCAATCGTATTGAAAATGTAGACTGAACGCTCTGTTTGGTTTGGTCCGGAGACAGAATAGAAGACCGCCGCTGACACAACCTTACACTTCGCCAGATCCTCTTCCAGTTTAACCAATGCGTCTCCTCGCTTAGCTAACGCGCCCAAGCTGTTCGCCACCGCATCGAGAGTCCGAAAACTCTCCTGCTTTTGCCTCTCATCTCCACCTTTATTCTGTGAGAGAATCTCTTTTTGCTGCTTGAGAACATCGATCATTTCCGAGATCTGGCTTCCCATCGAGACCGCGTTCTTTGGTTTTTTGACATCAAGTTTGAGAGTCTTGAATTCGGTAAATTGTCGAAGGTGTTGAAGTGCTACATTATGTTTATTCGGCGCACCTAAATATTCTTGACAATCGTTACAAAACTGGTCTTCCAGTTTTGCATAACCACTTAATAGCAAAGTCATCTCGACACGTGAATTGGCCGGCTCCTCGCTAGCCCCGGCTGAAGTCTCAAATCGAAGCGACAGGCCGGGGGGAAATGGTTTAGCTTCTGGTTGGGACGACGAGTTCAGCTTTAGAACGATACGTCTGGCGGCCGGACGTTCCCCGTTCTCCTTTGGCGCAGAGTTGCTTTCATCCAGGGCAGCCAAAAACTCATACGTCTGATCTTTAAAACCTAGCAAGAAGCTTTTCACTTGTATTTCTGGAAATATCCCGTTGAATGCGTCATTTCCTAACTTCCACCGCGCCTTAAATATTCTACTTTCGACTCGCTTAAACTCTGTCTTAAGTTCTACATCTGACAGAGGAAATGGATGAAATCTAATGCGGGTCGTAAAGTCGTCTTGGGAGTTGTACTTGACGTCGAGCTCACACCAATTCAGATAATTAGACTTACCTATTTCTTTACTCAACCATTTAAGTTCTAACGTATGACCTGCTGGCTGTACCTTGTCTTGAGAATTTGAATTTGCTGAGATGACCGCGAGCTGTGCTCCAATACCTTGTTTTTCGATAATGTCAAAAGTGATCCCGTCGGCAGCAGACTTACCTTTCTTGCCAGACAGTGGGATATTTTTGGGCACAAGCAGTGTTATCGCCGAAACTGGGCTTGAGCCCGCGGGCAGCGTGAGCAAGTCCGTTCGGTTATCCCCTGGCAAATTAAGAGCCACTTTCTTGTCAGGTATCTTTGTTGTTACTGGGGGAGTTGCTGTATTAACGGCAGCCTCTTGCTGAGTGGGGATCTCGGCAGGTGCTACCGCGGCAGCCTTGGCAATTGGATTGTTCGTTGGAGTTATCTGTTTCCCAGCGTCAGCAGATTGCACAATTGGTTTTGGCACCGGAGCATTCGGGGAAGTTACCGGACGGTTATCTCTTACTTCTTTATGATTTTTGGTGCCGATTGCCGATTCGTGGCGACCTCCAACTTCTCTCGGGTTTCGTGGAAGCGATGGCCGGAGTGATTGGTTTTGCGAGAGAGTAAGTGCGGGACGATTTCGGAACGACCTTCCGATACCAATCCCTAGGCTCACCAGCAAGAGTAACGCTATACCGAGCAACCCGATCAGTATCGTTTTCTTCTTCCGCCAACCAACCTCATCAGCGTCATCTGACATCACTTTCTGATTTCGAAGTTGCCGTTTCGAAGTGGGCGGAACTGACGGTCGAGTTTGATAGATGTTACTCCCTGGAAGAGGCGGCGTTTGGTCTAATTGATCATCGATATTAGATGCAGATTCCTGCCGATCTTCGCCTGTCTCCGCTTCGATTGCCGTAGGAAGCGGCGGCAACTTGCCCTGTAAGCCCGTCTTCAACCGTGGCATGCCTCGCGCATCGGCGACTAACTCATTTCCAGCCGGAATCCCGAGAGCATCCGGATTCGTCAAATCGAGGCGCAACGCCCTCACAAAGCGCAGCGATTGGTGAGCCTCCGGCGAGCCGCTCAGCATGCAGCGCCAGTTACAGTTGACACTTTGCGGCAAACCGGTGAAATACGTGCTGAAGGTCACATCCCAGCGACGGTCTGCGGGGATTAGAGATATAGCCTCGGCGATCAGTGGCAGCATGTTCTGGCCCGGGGCGTAGAGCAGGATCACGGGACGCTCGGGGTCTCGTAAAAAACTTTCGGCGAGGACCCCAGCCCAGCCGCCGTCTCCCGTGAGTTCCTTCCACGCCTGGCAGACACCGCGGGGGAGCGGGGGGATCTTGTGGACCGGCTTGGGGGGAGCGAGATGCGGCTCTTCGTTCCACTCCGCTCGCATGAAACCGGGGTTGGCGAGCAATGCTGCCGGGCCGGCCGCGATTAATTCAGCCGAATCCAAGACGACATGGTGGGCCAGCTTGTTCGTGCGTTGCGAGTAATCCAGTCCATATTCCGCAACACGCGACAGAATGTGCCAGGTGCGTCCGGCGACGGGCAATGTGACATGGGACCAGTTGACCGGGTTGAGATCGGTTCGCTCGTCGCCGGGGGGATAAACCGGCCGATAGCCGCTGAGACCTTCGAGTGCACTCGCCAGCGGGGCGGCCATACCCTGGGTGCTCAGGACCGTGCAAAACCCTCGGCTGCCGGGTTTCAATCCGTGCGGAGCTGATGTGTAGAGCAGTTCCTGGCTCACAACGTAACCTCGATTAAGACTGGACTAGGCAAACCAACTGGGGTAGGCGAGCCGGGTGCCGTAAGGCCCCGGACAATTCGTTGTTACCAATTCAACACACGGTCCGGGGCCTCACGACACCCGGCTCACCTGCATCACCCATTCTGCAAATCTACTTGGCGTTTGGTGACCGATGGGATCAGCCCCGATGCGGCACGTGACAATCCATATAAAAACGGAGCCGTCACCCAATAGGGTTGTGCCTCAATCGGCCGGATGGCCTGTTGACCGGTCCGTCGATCAACTTCGATATTCCAGCCCACGGAACTGACGGGGATAAAAATGACTTCTCGCGCGAACCCTTCGGCCGCGGTCACGATTTCCGGAGTAATCCTCAACAACATGTCTCGTGCTAATTGCGACTGCGTTTCGATCTGACTGACGTCCAAGGCACTGATGATGGCATTCGCTTCGTCTTCCGCATTGGGCTGACGGACTTCACGCCAGGGATTGGGGGCCGCGTCATTGCTATGCAGTTGCCACCACGAATCAAACTTGGTCAGGATCACGACCAGCGGCCGATTATGCTTATCTGATTGTCGCAGCCCGGCGTACCGTCTGATGCGCGCGGCCGCCTCTTGCAGAATGGGCTCCTGGCGCATCGTCCGAGTGGCCGTCTCTAGCCCACAGCCAGCCTCAGTCATCTTGCGCTGGAAGCGGCTGTCCTGGGTCGGATCGAATACGAAGAACAACACGCTTGAGTGTGCCATGTGCCGCGTCACGGGGGCCGCCGCCGAATCCTTGCCCGGCTGAAATGACTCGCCGGCGTTGTCGTAGAGACACACCGTCCGCGACAGCGTGCTGCGTCGGTCTCCGTTGGGGTGCTCGGTCTGCGGTTGTACCGAAAACAGAAAGGGACGCGGGTAACTGACGGTCTGGTTGCCGTACGACACCGTATCGTACAAGTCACCTTGTTCTTCTGTCTTACGAATCAAGCTAGCCAACGGCACGAGTTCCTCGGCCGATGATCCTGA
>JAQGHS010001015.1 GCA_028291605.1 Planctomycetaceae bacterium
CGACACAGGGACCCGCCCCGCATCGAACGTGTATGAAAAGCGGTCCGTGGCGACGACGGACTCGTGGCCGTTTCGCTTGAGTATCCAAACGACCTTCTGCGCCCCGCCGGCCTGTGCGGTCACGGTCGCGTTCTGGCCTTCACCCACCGCCAGCTGCGTTTGCGAGATTGAAAACTCGCTGCCCGATTGGACGAGTGGGCCGACTAGCGATTGGTGCGGCTTTTGATTCTCGTACTGCAGCTTCACCCAATCGGGAGACCGCGTGACTTGCGAGATCCGCACTTCGTCGATGTCGCCGATGAAATCATAGTTGTGATACCAGCCACCGATCCACATTCGCGACGGGCTCTTCACCTTGAGCGGATTCCCATCGCGCTGCGTGACGCCGTCGAGAACCCCATTCACATAGAGCCGTGATTCACCCTTCTGATAAGTGTGCACGACGTGAAACCATCGCGATAACGCAACATTGGCCGTGCCGGAAACGTTGGCGTCAGAAAAATAGCAGTCCATCGTCACGTGCGGCGGGCTGCGATGAATCATGACCACTTTGCCTTGAGCATGCTCATTGCCCCAGGCGAGAACGCGGCCGTTCGGCTTCTCGGTCCGGAACCAGGCTTCGCTGCTATGAGGACTGGCGTCGGTCGGATAGTTCGGGATCTTGTCGCCGCAAAAAATACCTTTGTTAGGGGGGAAATGCCGTGCCGCACCGACCATCCCCGCGGTCGCGGTCGTGCCGGTATCCGTGCTAGTGAGTGTACCCACTTCGTCGCGCACGGGATCATTCATGTGCCACACACTGAGGTACCCGTTTGCCGCATTGAACACGGCCTTACCATCGGACTCACTCGTCGCCTTGGCATTGCCCCAATACAGCTTGATCTCCTGCCGCGAGTTTCCCGTAACCTTAGGAACTCGCACCCAAACGTTCGCCATTCCGAGCGTCAAATCCCAGTCTTCGATCTGATAGGCCAGGGATTCACCGGTGCCTGTGGAGAATCGCAAGTCGCTACCGTTAGATTGTGCCTGCCGGAAATTGAAGAAGTCCTTGTGGAGCCGCACTAGCAACGGGAATTGTTCAATAGCAGCCCCCGCCGGCAAGTTGGCTCCTTCAGGAGTCGTTAAGAGCCAGATCGAGCCAGAATGTGCCCAGTCTTGATACTTGTCGGGCTTAGTCGCCTTCGAATCCGCCAGCCGTGGTTCTTGAGCCACGAGCGAACGCGCGTCGTTTGCCGTCAATGACACGAACGCCAGCGTCACAATCAGACACACGGTAGACAAGTGGCTTTTCAAAGCAATCCTTCTGCAATGATCTGAGTGTGCTATTGCCGGCGACGTTGAGGTGTTACTTCTTCAACGCGGCGGAAGTCTCTTGATGTTGAGCCCAGGCGGTCTCTTGAAGAGTCTTGACCACATCGGCGGGGATGGCCTCGGGGGCGGCGAGGCCAATCGGGCTGCGCTCAGTGATTGCGCTGTAGATCATGCAGGAGTAAAGATACGAGCCCCACAGGCCCGGGTGGGCCTTGTCTTTGGCGAACAGACTTTCCAAGCGCTCGGTCGAGGGCTTGTCGCCGAAGTACTTGATGTAGGCATAGCTGGCATCGACGATCGGCACGCCGAGCTCCTTGCCCATTGCGAAATGCAGGCTATGCTGCCGCTCAAAGCCCTTCGGATAGTCACTGAGGATGGACGCCGTGCCGAACAGCAACGTCTTCGAGCCACTCTCTTTAATCAATGCCTGGAACTGCCGGGCGTAGGGTTGAAAGGCGGGTTCCTGGACGAAGTAGATGTCCTGCAGAACGACATAGTCCCAAGCCTTACTGGCAATCATCGCGCGAGCCGATCCTTCGCCGGTTCCAGCATCCCAGTGAGATTTCAACGATGCGCCCCCTTTGATGCAACCACCGATCTTGATGGGCCGGCCACCTTTATCTGACGCGGCCAGTTTCTCCAGCAACTGCTGGCTGACAATGGTCGGGCATTGGCTGTTACCGATGAGCAAGACCTTGATGGGCGGCAGCGCTTCGTCCGCCCTGCCGGAGGTCACGGTCATACCGGCGAGAAACAACGCTGTTAGCCACAGATTTAATTTGAGTCTCATGGGGATTATCCTCGGGAAATGAGTGAAGTCTTCTAAGAATCTGTCCAAGTTATTTCGCTTCCACACCCTGGACGAATACCGGCCGCCAGATGCCGCCGTTCGCGAGCGCGTTGTGGACTCGAATTGTCAGGACGTTGGGCTTGGTGAAGTCGACGTGCTCCGCGGGAAGATCCGCCATGAAAGGTTCTTCCCAGAGTTCATTGAGCGTCTTCTTTTCGGATTTCTCAGTGTGTTCACGGATCAAGTGACCGTTGAGGTAGATCCAGGCTTGCTCGTCGATCGAACCGAACAGGAGACGGATGCGGCGACCTTTCCAGTCGGGCGGCAGCTTGAACGTCGTGCGATGCCAGCCGTATCCGACGTACTTCCCGACCGACTCGGTTTCGGCCCAGAACGATGGAACGCGCATCTTCAGCCAGTCGGCGGTTGACGCATCGGGAGCTTGCCAACCCTCTTTGAGGCCGACTTCCAACGGGTCGGCGCGGAAGAGCCAATCAGTCGATAATGGTTGGATGCTCGGCAACTTGGTCCATTCCGCGGGAGTTTGAAAACTCGACGCGTAGAGCTGTTCCCGGAGTTCGGTCAGAGGCAGTTTCGGCGGTGATACTGGTTTGTTGTAGTTCACCGCCGCGGTTTTGGCCGTTTCGAAGACCAGTTCGCCAAAGTCGTTGCGATCGTCTATCACTTTCGTGCTGCTGCTCGCGGACCACAGCGAGCGTTCGACTCGATCGGCTGCAGCATGATGAGTATGACCGATGTTGCCTCGCCAGAATGAACCGGCGGTTGGCGTTTCCACGCCGAGCGTCTTAAACGGGATCGTCATCAATGCAATCCAACGCTGCTTGTCGGGGGCGACCTGCGACTCGTAGTTCCAATCGCCGTTCCAGTCGGGATCAAAGCGGCCGTAACGCGGATCAAGTGGATTGCTGTTGAAGCCGTTTGCGGCATCCTGCTTGGAATCCGCCTGCGGGGCGACGGTGAAACGGTAAGTGATATCCTTTCCACCGAGCGGCGCGAGATAGACTTCAAAGGTATCCTGCTCCAAACTGTCCTTGGGCTGCACGGTCTCCACTCGCACGTATAAATGACCGCCATCAGCCAGAGCTCGTACCGATGTCGGATGGGCACTCTTGCCCGCCTCATGCGTGGCATTGGTGCCATTGCGACTGACAGACAACAGACTCTGTCCTATGTCGGCTGACTCGGCGCGCTCCCACAACGGTGAGTCCAAAGTTACCTTTTCCGAGATGATTGGGACCGTCAGGCGTTTCGCACCAGGCAGCGGCGCCAGTCGCATGGCTTTCGTATCCCAGTTCATCGGCGAGTTCGCGTACGGCTCTTGATAACCGTCGTAAGCCAGTCGCAGATGCTTCACGTCATGCCCCAGTGCGGGGAAGGTCACGAACGACCAGCCGGGCACGGGCTTGGGATTGCCGCGCGGTGGTTCGAAGAGCGAATCAACGAAGGCGTTGCGTGCATCAATGGCGTCTAGCAACCGATCTCGCGAAGCCAAGTCGGGCTGAATCTGAAACGCGTGGTGCAGATGGACGACCTTTGCCAGGGCTCTTAAGTAATCAAACTCACGTCGAACCAGGGCCAATCGGCTGCGGATCTTTTCAGCCCCGGTTTGTTCCGCTGCTGCGGTTTTCTCGGCCTGAGCAAGCTGTGTCTCGAGGGACGTCAGCAAGTTGGGCGTGTAGAGAAAGCCGAGAAACTGAAACGGATCGGTGAGGAGCTTGCGTCTCTGACCATAAATATTGACGTAGGTCCAGGCGGGCGAACGTGTGCCAAGGTATTCGGAATAGAGTTCGATCCCGTGATAAAGCTGGTCGTAAAACGCGAGCATTGACGGTGCCGATTTGCCGAACGCCGCGCTACAGAATTCATGTACCAACAGTTTTGCTTCCAGTTTCTCCGGGTCATCGAACATGCGGCCCATCGTGTAATAGACCGGCCCTTCCAGCCCAAATAAATCCCCTGCTCCGTCGCGATAGATCGAATGAAACTTGTTCCGCGTCAAGCGGCGCGCTTGCGACTCAACGTACAGCGGCGTTCGCATCGGCGTGTAACGCGTGCCGAGGTTCGGGCACCAATTGTAGATGTATGACGAGAATCCCGCCGGGACCACGTGTCCGCGCCACGGGGCGATGTCCTCTTCATTCGTACCGGTCAACAAGATGCGGGTATTCGACGGGAACGTCTTAAACGACTTCGGCGGCAACTCGGTCTGGATGTAGGACATCATCGTGACTTGCTTGCCGGGGCGAGCTTTTTCGACGCGCTCGGCGAGGTTTCGATGCAGAATCCATAGCTTCTCGGCCCAGTCACTGCCGGTATTGAACAGCTTCGCACATTCTTCGCACTGACACGCACGGAACCCGTCAGGCTGGCCCAGGTCGACGCACTCGAATCCGCGATCGATCGTGTTGATGAGGTCCTGGTAGAACAGTTCCTGCACCTCGGGATTCGAAATGCAGTACTGTGCGTTGCCGGTTCCCTTCGCCGTCCGCTGGCCGCCGATGACCGCAAAGTATTCGGGATGTGAATCCGCGTATTTCTCGCGCGGGATCGCGCGTTCGTAGGTGTGTCCGCCGAAGATCGAGTCCACCAGCGGGAAGCGGTTGTTGGCGATGTCGTAGAAACTGCCTCGTGCCGGATGAGCCGTGTGGAACTCCAGCAAGGGCGTCTGGGTGACATTGAGTTCGGCCGGGATCGCAATCCTGGGCGTCTTCACAAACTCAAATGCAGGCGAGTTCAGAATGTCGATCTTCGCTGCGGAGCTGATCGGCTCATACGGGGCCAGATCCGGGTAAAGAAACCTCGTCCCCATGTACTGCCTCAGAAAATCGGCGACACCTTTGGCCGTCCCGATGCGATCCCACGTAGGCCGCCGCTCTTGAATCGACTTGGCGGGAGCGGGCTGATCTCGTCCCGCGATGATCACATCGCGGCCCACGACCTTCAGCACGTAGCTCCAACCGGTCAGCTTGGCGAGCTCAATCTTCTGCTCACGAGCAAACGCAGTATCGCCGAGATAGATCGCGGGCTTCGCCGTATCGCGTTGAGATTCCGCGACGATCGCCAAGTCCAATCCGTTCGCCTTGAACGCGGTCTGCATTAACCGTGCAGTTTGTTGCAAGCACGCTCCCACGGACGGACTCGGAGCCGAGTCGGGCAACACCAGCTGGTACTCAGTCTTGGCCTGATCCCCCAGCACCAGTTCGGCGCATTCACAGGTCGATCCGAAGAACATCAGGATCAAGACACAAACGACGTGGGAAAGACATCGTCGGTAGTCTCGAAACGTCCGGGCAGGATTGGAGGGAATTGTCATCATGTCTCTCATGGCGAAGGGGTGAGGCATGGTCCGGGCCACTGTTTGGAGTGCTGGTCACTCAAACGGTGCAGGCAGTGATTTTGTCGAATGAATGGCCGAATGTCGATCCTGCGAGAATTTCACGTAGCCGAAGTTGCCATGACTTCGGGCGTAGTCGCCGAAGTGGCCAGAACTCTGGGCGAGTTCTGCTACGGAAATCTTCACGCCGTTATCTCGCAGCACTGGGCTGTACTGTTTACGCCTCAGATCCGCGAGTCGACTTGTTTGCGACGATTGCCAGGAGTTCCTGCAATTTGGCGAAGTCGGCGGGCTTGACCAGGTGGTAGTCGAATCCGGCTTGCTGCGACGCCTGCCGGTCGGTCTCTTGCCCATAACCTGTCAATGCAATGAGTGTGGTGTTCTGGAGGGACGACTCCTGCCTGAGTCGTTTGGCGACTTCGAAGCCATTCAGGCCGGGCAAACCGATGTCGAGCAAGGCGACATCCGGCACGTATTCGAGAGCGACCGAAACTCCCGCCGGCCCGTCATGAGCCGTCCGCACATCATGGCCTAGAGCTCTCAACAGCATCGAGAAACTTAATACCGTATCCGCGTTGTCATCGACCACGAGCACTCGCAAGGATCGCACCGTTGAGGGGCTGTTTCCCGTGACCAACAACTCAGGCAGCGGCGGGTCACCCGCCATGACCGGCAACCGCACGATGAATTCTGTCCCCTGCCCCACATCGCTGTGAGCTTCGACTTTTCCCCCGTGCAGCTCTGTGAGTCGTTGCACTAACGCCAGCCCGATTCCCAATCCCCCTTGCGAGCGATCTAAAGTGCGTTCCGCTTGCGTGAACAGGTCGAAGATGTGCGGCAGCAGCGCCGCAGTGATGCCGACACCGCTATCCCGCACGCGTACCAGGCATTCGTCTCCTTCGCGTTGGACCGTCACCCAGATGTGGCCCCCTTCTTCGGTGAACTTTGCCGCATTCGTCAGCAGGTTGACCACGACCTGTTCCAACCGCCCGGCATCGGCGTAGAGCCAGATCGGTTCCGTGGGCAGGGATACCGTGAGTTCGTGCCCGTGTTGCTCAATCAACGGCCGCACGGTCTCGATGGCACCGTTTACGATTCCGTTGGCGGCCACTCGTGTCTGGAGCAGTTGCACCCTGCCTGAGGTGATGCGGGATACTTCCAGCAGATCATCCACGAGATGCTGCAATTGGCTCAGTTGCCGCTCGATAATGCCGCGGGCTTGTTGTTGAATGCGAGTCTCATTGCCACGTTGGAGACCGAGGAGTTGCACTGCATTCGCGATGGGAGCGAGCGGGCTGCGTAGCTCGTGACTGAGCATTGCCAGAAATTCGTCCTTCCGGCGGTGCAAGTCTGACAACTCGCACGCTTGACCCCGCAATAGCATCTCCAAACGGCTGCGGTCTGAAATATCTCGGATATTGCATTGGATGACCCGCTGCGGTCCTTCCTGATAAACGTTGGCGACCATCTCGACCGGGTGCACTCCGCCATTGCGATCTTCCAAGGGCAGATTCTCGTAACGAATCGAACCCCTTTCTTCCAGTTGTTGCATGGCGGCCCGACTGGCCTGTTTGTCGCTCAGGAAGCCGATTTCCCAGAGTTCCTTGCCGAGGAAGTACTCTGGGGGATAGCGGAGCAAATCCAACAGGAACGGATTGACGTGCGTGATGGCCTGGCTGGCGGCGTCCAGGATGAGGATCCCATCTTTGGCTGTCTCGAAGAGCCGTCGGTAGCGCAACTCAGACTGATTCAGTGCTTCTTCCGCACGCTTGCGCTCACTGACGTCGATCGTGATCGCGACGGTGCGGACGGGATGGTTCTCGGCGTCCCGCACGAGATTCGCGGTGACATGCACCCAAGCCACCGTCCCATCCTTACGAACGAGCCGTTTTTCAATTTCGTGAAAGCTGATTTCACCCCGTATCAAACGCGCATAGTTTTCCGCCGCGCGCGTCCGATCGTCAGGGTGGGTGAGCTCCAGGAATGTCTTGCCGATCAGCTCCTCTGAAGAATAGCCGAGGATGCGGGTGAACTGTTCGTTCACTCGTAGCAAGCGGGCGGTCTCAGGTTCGGTCTCGCTGACTCCAACACTCGTGGCATCGAACATCGCATGGTATTGTGCGTCGCTCTCGCGAGCCCTCTCGTGGGCTTGCCGCAATGCGTCGATGTCGACCAGCATCACGACGACCCCGTCCAGCTTATCGTCCAAGGTCTTGTAGGGGCGGAGCCGCAGAGAATACCAGTGGCCCTGCTTGCCTCGGACTTCATGTTCCTGAGGTGCGGCCAGCTTCAGGACTTCTTTCAGGTGCGGTTCCAGATCGGGTATGCCGTCGAAATTCAGTTTGATATCGGCGAAGGGGCGCCCTTCGTCACTGGGGATCAAATTGAGCAGTTTTTCCGCCAACGGAGTAAACATCCGGACGCGCAGATCGGGTCCCAGCATGACGATGGCCATCTGGCCGCTGCCGATGAGGTTCCCGAGATCGTTGTTCACCCGGTTCAACTCTTCGATGCGAGTATTCAGTTCATCATTGACGGTCGCTAATTCTTCATTGCTAGACTGAATTTCTTCCTTCGAGGTCTCGAGTTCCTCATTGGTACTCTGCAGTTCCTCATTGGCAGACTGGACCTCCTCGTTCGCGGATTGCAATTCCTCGTTCACGGTGTCCTGCTGCTCGATCACCGATTGCAGGTACTCACGGGTGGCTGCCAACTCTTGCATTAGGCGCGCGTTCTCGGCATCGGCAGAGCTGACGTCCCGAGCCACTTCAGGGATGGACTTTGGCTCCCGCGGAGGATGAAGCGAGCTATCCTCAAATAAGACCAGGAAACCGCCGGTCTCGGCCCCATTTCCCTTGACCGGGATCACTTCAATGGCGACTTCGAGGTAACCGCCGTGGGATTTGACTCGTAGCCCCTCCTCCCGCATCGAAGTCTCTTCTTTACCGGCCCGCAGGAGAGCGGCACGGACTCCAACAAGCAGCCCTTCGCGGAGCATCTTCAGTAAGTTCAGGCTGGCTTTCCCCGGTGCGGGGGTGAGAAATGGACCCGTGTCACCGCGGTACTGCAGAATATCGAGGTCTGCAGAAATCAAGACCCCAGGCGGAGCAAATTTGGTGAGCAGGACGCGGTCCGCTTCCCGCGGCAGGTCGGCGGCATCAGTGGGGCGCGCCGAGATGGGCACAAACAAGGACCGCGGTGCCCCGGCACGCTGCAGTGGGAACTGGCCACGTTCCGTACTGGAGTTTAATTTCTTGGTGTAGATCTTGTGCTTGGCGTCCTCGACGTCGAACAGGTTGGCACTATTGCCGATCGTCTCCGAACCACCCAGCCAGAGACACCCCCCCGGTTTCAAAGCGTAGTGTACCGTCGGTATGATGCGTTGCTGCAGCACGGGTTCGAGGTAGATCAGCAGATTGCGGCAACTGATCAAATCGATCCGTGAGAAGGGAGGGTCGGCCAGCACATTGTGCCGGGAAAAGACACAAGCATCGCGGATCGTCTTGCAGATCCGGTATTGGCCATCGGTTTCGGTGAAAAACCGTTCCAGACGTTCCGATGAGACGTCCTGGGCGATGTCCAGGGAGTAAATACCTGCGCGGGCCTTTTCGATACCTGCCGGGTTCAAGTCGGTGGCAAAGAGCTGAAACGGCACCGAGCTTCCCAAGGCCTCGGCGACCTCTGTAAAGGCCATCGCCAGCGAATAGGCTTCTTGTCCAGTGGAACAACCGAGCGTCCATAGCCGGACCGGATCATGCCGGGACCGGTCCTTCAGCAGTCGAGGAAACACCGTTGTTTTGAGCGCCTCGAATGAGGTCGGATCGCGGAAGAAACTGGTGACACTGATCAGGATGTCCTGGTAGAGCGCGTCAACTTCCGCCGGTGTCTGTCGCAGGAACTCTGCATATTCAGTCAGCCCATCCATCTTCTGCAACACCATTCGGCGGGTGACGCGGCGGTAGAGGGTATTGATTTTATAGTGGGTGAAGTCGACACCGGTGGCGTGATGCAAGACTTGCACGATGTCGGAGAGGTTTGGTTTGTCGGCCGCCTCCTGCTCGGCGATCTTCGGCACGGCATACGGGTGCTGACTGATGCGGACGAGTTCCCGGGCGATTTCGGCAGGCGACAACACGAAGTCCACGCATCCCGAGGCAATCGCGCTATGCGGCATGCCTTCACACTGGGCCGTGGCGTCCTGGGCAAACGTAATGCCCCCTTCGGACTTGATCGCTTGCAAACCCAGCGTGCCGTCGGTGGCAGTGCCGGACAGGACCACGCCGATGGCCTGATGACGCCGGTCTTCGGCCAGCGAGCGAAAGAATTGATCCACCGGCCGATGGATCCCATTGCCCTCGCGTGGCAGGAGTTGCAGAGCACCCAATTTGGTCACCAGGCTGCGGTCGGGCGGGATCACGTAGATATGATTGGGTTCAACGGCCGACTCATCATGAACCTCGGTCACCGACATCTTCGTGGCGCGAGAGAGGATCTCGGCCAGCGCACTGGGGTGCGTGGGGGCCAGGTGCTGGACCAGGACGAATGCCATCCCGGTGTCAGTCGGAAGCGCCCTCAACAATTGCGTAAACGCTTCCAGTCCGCCAGCCGAAGCGCCAATGCCGACAATAGGAAACAAGACTTCTTCGCTCACTTCGGCGGCATCGTTCAGATTGTCGGAGGCGCTCGGCAGTGCAGCGGGCTCTTCGGCAACGGTCGCAATCGGGGTGGTCATAGTACGTCGTCCCTTGGTCATAATCCGGCCGTCGACGTCGAGCTCCAGACATGAGTGAATCCATGACTCGACGTTCATGGACTGGACCATGTGGTGGTGAGTTCCACTTCAATAGAAGTTCCGCAGGCCTTGCTAGACCCGGATAACTTCCCCTATCGGCAACGACTTCGTAGACCGAGTGGCATTCTTCTGCTGCTGGCGGGGCGTCGCGTTGTCAACGACCTTGCCCGTGGTGCTCTCACCGCGCGGGCAGGCGCAAGGGATTCGCGGCAGGCGCGAAACACTTCCGGGATGTGGCGAATCCCTGTTCGAACAGTCCTATTGTCGCAGATCGGCGAGCATTTATCCATCAGGAACCGCACCCCGCAGTACGCCCGACCCCCGGCTTCAGAGAAACGATTACAAAGGCATTTAGCCACGGATTAATACTGATTAAACACGGATCGGATCATCGTCGGCCGAGCCCCTATTGGCGGCAGCGACTCGACACGGCCGATCTTTCCTGCATTTAATCCGTGTTTAATCTGCGTCCATCCGTGGCTAAAAAGTCCTTTTATTTGATTGATTGGAGACCGTCGCACGCTGGGGACGGGCCTGTTGCATTTCAATCGGCGGGAAGTTTGTCGGGTAGTGTGCAGAAACGCCAGAACCACTGGGACAAGCCCCGTGGCGGAAAATCTCCACAGCCCCCACGCCCCCTATTTCAATGCGACAGGAGCCACAACTGAGAAGTGTTGCACAACCTTCGCGATGAGTTGGCCGTCGCTCATCTTGTCCGCCGCCTGTACCTCCACGTGGAGACCGCTGAGGTTCTTACTATCGAGGCGTTTATGGAATTCGCCCTTCGCCTCGCCAGGACCCAGAATGAGCAGAGTTTCTAATCCGCCCAGCGCTGTGATGACCTCGTCATAGAAATCTTTCAGATTGCTGTCAAACTTTCGTTCGAGCTTGTCCTCTGGCACAAGATCGTGCGACGTGTGAGCGTTCTTGAGCGTTGGGCGACCAGCGTCTTCGATGTCCGAGGTGAACTTCTGGATGTCGTGGCCCTTGTCCGTCAATAACACCAAGACCGCGTGACGATGGTCGATCCACACACCGGCTTTGACTGACATAATTCATCTCCTTCGCTGATAACAAGGCAGTTCGGTGAATGAGATCACTCGATTGCCTGCAGAATCCACCATGAACCGCTTGCAATAACCGGCCCACATTGTTGTTTGAGAAAGCGCACGCTCGATATGCGGCAAGCTCCAAGTGTGCAATAAGCATTCCCTAAACTGAAAACACGCCCAGTCTTGCGGTAATCTCGCGTGGAGCGTTTTTGACCCAGACACCGCACAACTGACTTCCGAATTTGTGACGACAGTGCACAGGCTTTGATCGGGGTCGGCGAGTCGAGTCGCGGATCGACTCACATTCCGAGTCAGTCGGTCAGATTCCCTTTGCGGCAGCGGTCCGCGAAAGCACGACCTGAGGCTGCCGGTTAAATCGTTGGAGAAAGCCCATCGGACGGAGGCCTCGTTGAAGCAGTTGCCCGGCCATGACCACTGTCATCGTGAAGATCGGACCAACTATCCCAGAGTTCTTCCCGGGAATATGAGCGGGCGTTTATGAAATGTGAACGCGTGACCCGACTTTTTGCCTCACGCTGCGAGGCCGGTTGTGATGTGGCATTTTGTAACAGGCAGCGACGTCGGCTCAACTGGATCTGGGGTGCTGCGCGGCAGTGGTGCGCGGGAAGTCATTGTGACGGCCCACCGCGCGTTGAGGAATTGGACTTGCGTGACGGGGAACGAGCCACGAAGCAAGTTCTGCGGATTATTCGAAAGCCACTCGCGTCCACTTGAACGTATCGGGGGCAGTGATGTTTGGTATCGAACGAGGTAACTGGGCGACGCACATGACTTAGGGGTTCTCAGTACAAACTCTTTATGTGCAAATCTCTGCGTCACTTGGTGATTTGGCTCATGCCACAATTGTATCGAGAACGGTGCCTTGAGGTTGGGGCGACTCGCACACGGTATGGTTCGTGCTTACGGCAACATCATCTCTTGCTGTGCAAGTGAAACCTTAGCACACAGGTCGCGGGGTCCCGATTGAAGAACTAGCACTCTTCAGTTCGGAACTGCGGATACGTGGACTCTCTCTGATCGGGGTTGGATTTCCGCAGCGGCTCTTTCCCGGCTGCGGTCTCGTTATGCCCTGCCGAGTCACATTCGGAACCATCCCGCGAACCAGACGGGCATTCTCGAAACACGCGTCGCTAGAAGTCACTTTTGGTCCCTATCGTTGCGGCCGGCGTACGTCGTTCGTTCTGTTCATTTTGTCAGTCAATCCCGAGTGACACGTCTCGAAACACGTGCGTCGGGAACATCCAGGAGCAAGTTAATGGTTAATTTTTCGCTGAGCGAATGGCTGAAGTTGATTCCCCGTAATAAGGGGTGGAATGTCAGCCGCAAAGCTCGGAAGGCTTCAA
>JAQGHS010001038.1 GCA_028291605.1 Planctomycetaceae bacterium
GCGGAAAGCCCGACATGAACTTACTTCTTCCGAAAATCAATGATTGAGGGGTGGAAATCTCGCGGCACGCGCCTCTGAGACGGATTCCTGTTGAGATGCTAACGCCGTGACGGCGAGTGCGTCAAATGGAAGTCGTAGGATAGGCATCCTGCCTGTCAATCGCGCAGCGACAAAGTGGTGAACCGAAAAGTATGCGGCGCGCAAAATGGCGACCGAAGGATGAATGGACTGCGGGTTTGTCACTTGGGGTGACAAATGACAGGCTGGAAGCCTATCCCACTTACGCAAACAGCCCGGCTGCAAATCGCAACCGGGCTGTGAATGTCATCTCAAAGGTCGAACAGGTTCGACCTTAGTATTCCTTGGTCTTGTTTAATCCAGGCTGCGGCACGGGATACTTGCCGTCGGCACTGGCCAGGATCGGCGCGGGACCATCCAGCGTCAGCTTGTCGACGTCCGGGGCGAATTCGTGTTCGCTCTTGAGGATGTCGTCGTACTTGATGATCTGACCGGTATGAGCGGCCATACGTCCCATCGACGTCACCAGGCTGGCTTCGGCGCCACGCTTGGCTTCGTTGTAGGGCTTGTTCTCGCGAATCGCGGCAATCAGGTGATCCCATTCCAATTGGTAAGGATTCGGTTCTGGGGGCGGGTAGGCCCACGACAGGTTCTCTTTGGTCATCTGCTGGTTCTTGTAGAGCCGGCACTTCGACGGGGCATGGCCCGCTTGTGAAATGACTCCCGAACCCTTCGAGCCGTGAATGTAGCTCGCGAATTCCTGATGACAACCTTCCATCAGGCGGCCGTCCATGTACATCTTCGTGCCGTCGGCGAACGTGTATTCCGTCGAGTAGCTGTCGAAGTTCTGGTCGATGTTGTCGCCGCGGAAATGACGTCCGCCCGAAGACTTGGCTTCGACCGGCCAGGCATCCTTCATCCAGCACATTTCATCAATGTTGTGGATCAGGAAGTCGCTGTAAGCCCCGCCGCTCGCCCACAGAAAGGCGTGGAATTCCTGGATCTGGTACATCAACTCGCTCATTTCCTTGGGCTTCGGGCCACAGAAGGCATGAGCGGTCGGACCGGCCATCCGATAGCCACGCAGCAACAGGATATCGCCGATTTCGCCGTTGCGAATGCGATCGTACATCTCGCCGCGGGCCTTACAGTGCCGGCACATCAGGCCGACGCCGACCTTGAGGTTCTTCTTGACCGATTCTTCGGCCAGGGCCAGCATCTTGCGAGTGGTCGGACCATCGACGGTGGTCGGCTTCTCCATGAAGACGTTCAAGTCCTTCTGGATCGCATAGGTGAAATGCACCCAGCGGAAGGCCACCGGAGTGGTGAGAATGACGATGTCACCGGGGCTCAGGCAATCCATGGCTTTCTTGTAGCCATCGAAGCCGATGAACCTGCGGTCTTCGGGAACGTCGACCTTGTCACCGAACGCGTTCTTGATCGACTGGTGGCTGCTCTTCAACTTGCTGTCGAAGACGGCGGCGATCGCGACCAACGTGATGGGGCCATTCTGGACCGAGAGAGCATTCTGTGCGGCACCCGTACCACGACCACCGGCTCCGATGAGAGCCACCTTGATGGTGTTATTTTCGGCTGCGTGGACGTGTTGCGGAATCATCACCCCGGCCAAAGCGGACGCGGCAGCAATCTTCCCCGAAGTTTTCAGTAAGTCGCGACGTGACATGGAGTCGTTCATGGCTTCGCTCATAGAGGGCTGTTCCCTTACTTCTGCTGGCTGTCAGGATCAAACGAAGAAGTTTTTCAATGGATCAGGGTCGAACGAGTCAGGTGGGAATGACTCGGAACAAATCGCATCGACCTGCATTGTTCGATTGTAGCCACGAATCCGCGGACTTTACAACAAGCGAGGGGAAAGGCAACCCGTGGCCGACGCTGCCAGCGTCGGAGTCAGCACGCATATCTGCTCCGATCACAAGTCACGTAAGAACCGACGATAGCAGCGTCGGCCACGGGGCCACGATCAATCGCGATTCCGAGACTTGTGCGAGAGCGCCCGCTTCATTTCCATCTGATCCGCGTCTTTTTTGAGCTTTTCCCGCTTGTCGTGCAATTGGCGGCCTTTGCCGACCGCAATTTCGACTTTGACGCGACCTTCCGAAAAGTACATCGCCAGCGGAATCAGAGTCTGACCGCGAATCTCGGCGGCCTCGGCGAACTTTTTCAGTTCGCGACGGTGGATGAGCAATTTCCGCTCGCGGCGCGGATCGTGGTTCATCAGGTTGGCTTGCGGATACTCAGCAATATCACAGCCCAGCAGCCATAGTTCATTGCCATGAATCTTGGCGTAAGCCTCTTCCAGAGAAACCTTTCCGTCACGCAGACTCTTTACTTCGCTGCCGCGCAGGACGATCCCGCATTCAAGTTCATCCAGGATCTCATAGTCGTGACGAGCCCGACGATTGCGGGCAATCATCTTCGAGTTGGGGTCGTTCGATTTGGAAGGCGTTTTGGCCATGACAGGTCTGGTTCCGGCGGTGCGAATACGTTGACACTATTCTAACGTCGGCCTGAAGAGGACGCGAATTAATGACGAATGTCGAAATCCGAATGACGAATGAATGACCAATGACAAAACCCAAATGACCAAGGAGTAATAAAAGATCGGACGTAGCGGATTATAAGAGGACACGCCGTCCTGTCTGCGGTTCGACCCTTTTGACATTTGTCATTCGTCATTCGGATTTCGTCATTCGACATTTCCCTCCCCCTGCTGTGGCCGCAAATGGAAATCAATCACCAGCGGCAGATGATCTGACGCCTGACGTGTTAGCGGACTCTTCACGACCCCCGCGTGGCGCACATCGATGTCGCCGTGAAAAAAGGCTTTGTCGAGCGACCCCAATGCCAAGTAGGCCGGAAATGACCGGAAATGCGATGGCGGCGATGTGATCTGCCGAAAGCCATGTTCGTGAAAGGGGGCTTTCCACAACTGATTCCGCCAGTCGTTTGTGTCACCAATTACGATCGTTGGATGGTGGATGGCCTCGCGAAACAGGCGATGGGCCAGCAGATGCTTCGACTGCCAGAGTCGCATACGGGCGGTCAAGCTCAGATGCCAGTTGACCAACTGCAGCGGCCCTTCCGGAGAATCGACCACCGCGAGCTGCGCACCACGCGGTTTTGCTTCCTGATACCGCAGCGAGATGTGATGGTGCGAGAGAAACGGCCAGCGCGACAACACCAGGTTGCCGTAGCCCCCCTCCTTCAAGTGCACATTCAATTGATAGTCGTAGGAAGCCACCCGAAATTGCTCGGCGAGCAACCGGGGCTGATCATCGTGCCGGGAGCGACGGACCTGGCGGTCGACTTCCTGCAGGCAAATCAGATCCGGGTTCTGACTCTCAATCACCGAAATGATTCGTTCCAACGAGTATTGCCGGTCGGTACCGCCAATCCCCTTGTGAATATTCCAACTCAGGATGCGCATAGATCAGCTACCAGCCATGGATACCGGATTAAAGTGACGAGCCGTTGGTTTGTGAATCAGCGAAAGCCGTACCGAACCAGTAGGTGGCAGTGCGAGTCTAACAGGTTGGTAATGCCGCCGGAACCACCGCCGCAACGATCCGGTCGCGAGTCTCGGTTCAACGCCGGTGGCTACGACACAATTTATTACTGGGTAACGGTTAGAGCGAATCCGCCGAGCGAAATGTGAGCTCCGGGTGCGAATTGTGGACTGCAGTTACGAAAACGCACCGCAGGCGACTTGCCGCGCTGCGTTCAATCCCGTATCCTTAAATCATCAACGGCAGCAGCCAATGCGGGCCGTCATGCGGATGTGTTGAAATTGGCAGACAAGCTGGTCTCAGAAGCCAGTGGGCTTAACCGCCCGTGTGGGTTCAAGTCCCACCATCCGCACTGATCAAATTTCATTTGATTCACCAAGACTTCCCTGATCCTTGTGGTCCGGGAAGTCTTTGCGTTTTTACGGCCCTCTTGGAATGACGGGTTCCACGCAAAATCGCTTCCATCGCTACGATGCTCTCAATCGTTACAGCGATTTCATCCCGACCCATTCACGACCTCCCGCCCCCCGCATTGTCGTTGACTTTGGACTCCGTGGCTCGGTACCGTAAAAATCGTTGGGAATTAGCGCGGAATAATTTGCCTCAACGGAAAACGTTATCAAGGCGCAGGAGAGTTCGTGAACATGAAACAATCGACACTGACCGGCTGGATGCTGCTGATTGCGACGGGTTGCTGTCTGGGGAATCAGTCGTTGCTCGCGGCCGACAAGAATGCCGACAAGAACGGGGTCATTATTGACCCGACCTGGACCATCCTGATTCGGCCGGCCAAACGGGCCCCGCAGGCACCCGCTCCCGAGTTGGAATCCGCTGCAGCGGTCACTCCGGTGGTGAATGAAGAGGAAGCTCCCGCGCCGGAATCGGTCGCGACGCCGGCACCGGCCAAGCCCATCGGCCCGGACCTGCCCCCCCAAATGGTCCCTCACAACAGCGCGATGCTGCCGATCGGTCCGCCCCGGATGTCGTATGCGGAAGCGTACGCTGCGGTTCCCTTCAGTCGCGCCGAGTACGAAGGCAACCCCGTGTATCGCCACCAGGCAGCCCTCGAGTTGATGTTCGGTGTGCAACGGCCGACGACACTCGTGCAGAATTACACGCCGCGTGCGTCTCGTTATCCGGACTCCTACCAGATCCCCTACGGTCGCTCCGATACTCAGCACATCAACATCCGGCAAATCGGCCGCCAGTATGGGGCTCCCGGGGTGGGATATCCCTTCGGTGGTGTGCCCAGCTCCTGGTAGCAGAACTCGCCAAGAGTTCTGGCAAATCCCGCTACAGAAACCGATTTGCGGTCACTCAACCAACTTGATAGCCTCAACGCGCGGCAATTTTGCCGCGCGTTTTTCTTTTGACAGCCCCCGACAAAACCTCGTGTCGCGCGAGCACGCAGTTCTTATTCGTGTCATTTGTGTTATTAGTGGTTGAAATCTTCCTACGCTGATAAACCACGAATCACACAAATGACAAGAATATGTCTTGGCGAGAGCCAAATTGTGATTTTCTGCACAATTGATCGGCAGTGGTTTTGTTATCAATTCTAAGTTGAGTCAACTATGTCCGCCGCTACGACGTCTGCTCTGCCCTCGCCTATTGATACTCCGCGTCCTGCCGTCGTGCTGGTGAGTGGTGGCCTGGATTCCGCTACGGTGCTGGCGATTGCCAAGTCGCAGGGTTTTACACCGTTCGCCCTGACATTTGATTACGGGCAGCGACACCGCTTCGAATTAGACGCAGCCCGCCGAGTTTGCGAAGCTTCGGGGGTGGCACGGCAAGTCGTATTCAACATCGACCTACGACCGTTTGGAGGCTCGGCACTGACTTCGGATATCGCAGTGCCGAAAGATCGCAACGCCGAGGAATTGACGACGGGCATTCCGATCACTTATGTGCCCGCACGGAATACGGTGTTTCTGTCGCTGGCATTGGGCTGGGCCGAGGTTCTCGGAGCGGCCGACATTTTTATTGGGGTGAACGCGGTTGACTACAGCGGCTACCCCGATTGTCGGCCGGAATTCATTGCCAGCTTTCAACAGACTGCTACCCTGGCGACAAAGGCCGGCGTGGAGGGGACGACGCGGTGGGAAATTCACACACCGCTGATCCAGTTGACGAAGGCCGAAATCATCCAGACCGGACATCGCCTGGGTGTGGATTACAGCCTGACTCACAGCTGTTACGACCCGGCGCCGGACGGACGCTCCTGCGGTCATTGCGACTCGTGTCAGTTGCGGCTGAAGGGTTTTTCAGATGCTGGACTGGTTGATTCTGTACCGTATGTGGATCGGCCGTAGGACGGGTACTCCTGCCCGTCGGCATTGCTGCTTCCCACGTGGAGACGGGCAAGAGTGCCCGTCCTACAGAGTTAATGGGATTGGTTAGCCATTCCTAGAACCACAAGCGGTTCTGGATGAACTCCACGACGTCGCCAAACAGCACGTAGCCCAGCATCTGCTTCCCGCAGTTGATCTTGGCTCGCACGTCGGCACCGATTCGCAGGAGTTCGCCCAGTTCCTGCTTCGTTTCGGGGGAGATCTTCACGTACATCTCGACCACGGAACCTTCGGCTTCCGAGGGGACCGAGCGGGTTGAAATGCCTTCGAGTTCGGCTTGGAGCTTCGTTTCGCTGGCCGTCGCCAGAACGAACTCCACATCCAGATTCTGCTTCTTGAACTTCTCCTGAGCCCGCAAAATGTGGCCCAAACGATAGTCAGGCACATCCAGCTCCAGACGCCAGTTCTTGGAGGGATCCATGACTTCCAGCAAGACTTCGCCCCGTTGAACAGGACGATTTTCGAGCAACTGATCGACGTGGAAAGTGGCGACCACCCCCGAACTCGGAGCCCGTACGATTAATTGAGCGACTTGCCGTTCCAACAGCGTCTGTCGCAGGTTGGCAATTTCCAATTTGACTTCCGCTGCGGCAATCTCGCCTTGCAGCTTGGCTCCCTGTACCGCGGCGTCGGGGGCCTCACTGCGGTTCAGTTCGTTCCGCTGGTTCAGCAGAGTGGCCTTCGACTGACGGTACTCGTCAATTTCGCTGTCGACCTGCTTTAACTTGGCGTCGAGTTCATCGTTACGCAGAACGACCAGCACGTCGCCCTTCTTGACCTTTTCACCACCGCGGACTTTCACTGCGGTCACTTGACCTTCTTCCATCGCGAAGACTTCATGCTTGACGACGGGCATTAAACGGCCCTTGCCTTCGACGCGGTAGTCCCACTGCACCAGCACCAGGCTGACGGCCACTGCGACTACGGCAAAGACGATGGCCAGGAACTTGTACAACGTGCGGCCGCGAAGGGATTCTGTCACCTTTCCCAAGGCTCGCCAGACGGGCAGCATGAACAGGTTCTGGTGGGTTTGCGCATTGGAAATCGAAGTTGCCACGTGCTCAGACACCAGATTCAGGCGATCAATCATGCCCGGTTTGGGGCGGCTCTCCGTGATTTGCTCGACGATGTACGCGCCAATCACCTTGCGCTTGACGATCGGTTTCTTGCCGCTCTTTTTATCGGGTTCGCGTTCGATCAGCGGTTCGCTGGCGAACAGCGGAATCACGATCACGCAGCGGGCACCGCTTTCCTGAATGTAGTCGGCCAGCGGTTGTTCGATTTGCGGTGGCAGATTGTCGATCTTGCCAATGTACATTAACGGTTCGTGAGTCGGCACGACCTTGCTGGCGAGCTTTTCCAGCAGCCGCACGGCGTTGGACTTGCGATTGACCGTTTCCTGCCCGCTGATGGCCTGCATCCGCAATTGCGTGCCATGAAATACGGCGACACTGATCCGGTCACACCGAATCAATTGCCGGCCGTCGTTGGCCGCAGTTGCGGCGACTTCTTTGATATGCAGGCTGCGCTGCAGGTCGACGGAGAACCGATTGAACTCGCGCCAGAAATCAGCCGGCGGAGCTTCCTGGGTTCCCTCGTCACGCAATTTGACATAGCGTGACGCATAGCCACACATCTGCTCGATGAATTGCAGATAACCCGGACGGGCTCGTGGGTCAGTGTCTGGCCGTTGAAAGACTTCGACGACACCCACGCACTCTTTGCCATTCAGAATTGGACTCAGGACGTAGAGGTGATTCGTCGGCGTCGGCTTGTCGGTCCGTTCGCCGCCGCCATACATCGTCGACTGGCCATTTTGAAAGACTTCGGTCAGCAACCCGGCATTCAACTGATCGGCCTGCGGAGCCTCGCGATAGCCCGTCAACGCCAGACCCTGTTCGCACTTGGGATTAACGCTGCCCCCAGCACCCTTCATCCAGATCACGCCCGCCGGAGCACCCACCGCGCTCAACAGCCGCTTGAGGAATTCTGGGAAGTAGGTGGCTTCATCCGTTTCCGAATGCGAAAGGTCTTCGATTTGGCGGGCCAGAGCGAGAACCCGCTCGCGAGCTCGA
The DNA here is from genome assembly GCA_028291605.1 of Planctomycetaceae bacterium. GTDB lineage: Bacteria > Planctomycetota > Planctomycetia > Planctomycetales > Planctomycetaceae > JAKFVC01. The sequence continues at coordinate 7,972 of JAQGHS010001038.1, forward strand.
TTCAATTCCGCAGTACTGGTGCTCATAGCTGGGCTCAGCAAGTTGTCTTAAGGTCTGCCACTGCAGTTGCAGTCTGGCTCCGACTCTGGAAATTTTGACTACGAATCGCCGCAAAGTGCCGTTTTGTCTGCCGCAAGGAACGACAAAACGCTCCGAAACTAGACAGTACGAAACGCTCTATGTTCTTGCAAGATCACTTCTTGCGAACGACCATCCACCGGCAGTCGAGATCGGTCCCCACAAAAACTGCCGATTTGGCCGAGAATCATCCGCTCTCCTGGCCTCAGAATGCACATCTTGTACCGGCACTCGAACCGCTATCACGGGAATCGGCAATTAGCACCCGTTCAGCCAAATTGTGATTGCGCCATCGATCCAATCGACCGAGCTTAACATGCGCCAGGCAGATCTTTGAAAAAACGCAATCCACTCCAGACGGATCCCAAGTTCAAGTGGTTCCCAACCGACACGATTTCAGACGCAAGAGATTAAGCTTTCCCGTCGCCGACGCTGCTAGCGTCGGAGCCAATCGATCCCCTGCCAAATCAGTCGGCACGCGCTAGCGTCCGGTTCGGCTGGCTACTCAGTCGATCATTCATCCGAACCGTGGGCTAGCGCCCAGCGGCCGATTGACGCACAAATGTCTCTTGAGCCTGTCACTACCCCTGCACAATGGGATTCGTGAGAGTCCCGATGCCATTGATCGTAATCGAGACCGAATCGCCCGCGTGCAGTGAAAACTCATCAGGGGGAACGATGCCGGTCCCGGTCAACATGAAGGCCCCGTGCGGGAAACTGTTGTCTTTACCAAGCCAGCTGATCAAGTCTTCAAATGTCCGAGCCATCTGATCGACATTGGTTTCGCCTTGGAAGACGACTGCTTTCTTGCGGCTGATCTCGATCTTGATTTTCGTCTCAGCGCGATTGAGCGGTCCTTCCGGGATGAGGATCCAGGGGCCGAGTCCGCAGCATTCGTTGTAAAGTTTGGCCTGCGGCAGGTAGAGCGGGTTCTCGCCTTCGATATCGCGGGCACTCATGTCATTGCCGATGGTATAGCCCACCAGCTTCAGACTGGGGCTGATGACCAGGGCCAGTTCGGGTTCCGGCACCGACCAGATCGTATCCTGACGAATTCGTAACGGCAGGCCGGGGCCCGACACGCGGCTCGGAGTGGCTTTGAAGAACAACTCGGGACGCGGAGCCGTGTAGACCTTGTCGTAGTGCGAGGCACCGGATTTCGACTCTTCCATGCGTGCCACCTGGCTGCGCTTGTACGTGACGCCGGCAGCCCAGACTTCCTGGCGGTCGATCGGTGCAAGGAACGTCACTGCGGAATGGGGCAGCGGTTCGGCTTCGCGTTCGATCAGAAATCGGGCCAGACCTCGGGGATCGGTCGAATGGACCAGGTCGGACAGATTGCGGCAGTTCTCGACCTGTCCCAGATCAAGCAGTCGGACTTGTTCGTCCTCGACAATTGCCAGCCGAATCTCTCCTTCGGGCAACTTGATCTTCGCAATACGCATGGTGGCTCCTTCGGGGGTACTTCGGTGATATGCTGGGAGATCGGGCTAAAAGCGACTATCCTCGCAGCGCCCGCAACAGTGCCTGCATGTCGTCGGGCAACGGCGCAATGAACTGTAACTGATTGTGAGTCACCGGATGCACAATCTCAAGTCGGTGGGCGTGCAAAGCTTGGCGTGATATCCGTTTGCCCCCGGCGCTGGCTGTTGTGGCAACTTCGGTAAGCAGATCCTCATCGGCTGCTTCGGCGACTTCGGTTTCATCAATCGTCACGGCCGGAACGGCAGTATCACGCAATTCTACCGGTTCCCGGCCTCCATAAATTCGGTCGGCGACAATGGAGTGCCCGATGTGTCGCATATGGACGCGAAGCTGGTGGGTGCGGCCCGTTTTCGGCAGCAGTTTGACGTAGGTGTAATGTTCGAAGCGTTCGAGCACCTGATAGAACGTGTTGGCCTCCCGAGCGTCGCCGCCCGCCGGACAGACACACATGCGTTCGCGGCTGTGCGGGTCGACTCGCATGTGGGTGTCGATGTAGTCGCTGTCGCGATCGACCACGCCGTGTACTATGGCCCGGTATTCTTTTTTGACCTCACGGCGTTCAAACTGGCCCGAGAGATGACTATGGATCTGATTGTTCTTGGCGACGACCAGCAGGCCACTGGTGTCTCGATCCAGGCGATGCACAATCCCCGGCCGCAGAGCTCCCGCGATGTTGCTGAGACTGTCGAAATGAAACTGCAAGGCTCCGGCGAGCGTCCCGTAATAGTTGCCTCGGCCGGGATGGACGATCATCCCGGGGGCCTTGTTGAGGACCACCATGACTTCGTCTTCATAGACGATATTCAGAGGTAAGTCCTCCGGCGGCAGGCTGCGATCAGGCTGTTCTGGCAGGCGGAGCGAAACGATGTCGTTTACTCGTAGCTTTTTGCTGGCCTTATTGACTGGCAGCCCATTCAAGAGCACACAGTCTTGCTCGATCGCCTTTTGCAGCAGGGCCCGGCTGTAGTTCGAAAACGTCCGCGCGAGATAGTGATCGACGCGCCAACCATGGGCGCGCGATTCGACGGTCATGGTGATCGGTTCAGAAGCGGGCAATTCAGCCATGACGTTTCAGTTCACAGTGTGAGGCGTCAGCCGAACTGTAGCCTGACTCTCTGAGTCGGGTATCCTTCGATCGATCAAAATCACAGGTTTCACTGGTGACGTAACTCTGAGGCGAGTGTCCGGCGTAAGCCGAATGGTTGTCGTCGAGCGGGTACAAGAGTAAAGGTTGTTGCCTCAAAAATCGCTAACAAAACTACCCGACCAAAACTCGTCTCGGCGGGTGTT
>JAQGHS010001047.1 GCA_028291605.1 Planctomycetaceae bacterium
GGCAAAGCGAGCCAATCACAGCTTTCGACTTTCGTAAATAGCGACAGGATCCGTGGAATGTCTGCCGTGAAGCTCACGTAATCGGAACATCCATCAAGGCTTCCGCCCACAATTTCGGTCCGTCCCAGGAAGAGGTCAATTTCCCAGAGTGGATCGTTAAAGTTTAAGTCGTAACCCACGCGGGCCTCGCCGCGGACCGGTTCAATGTGATCGCACAGGCGGTCCAGCAGCGCGGCCAACCACGCGGGTTGACGCGTCGCCGGGGCGGGGCGATCTGCGGCTTGGAGCAACTTGATGAAATGGTGCGGTCTCAGGTGCGGTGTCGCCAAGGAATACTGCCTCATAGGTGAGCAACTAACGGTTTGAATCGATGCCAATGAGACTTCTAAGGTTGGTGTGCAGCGGTAACCGCCTCCCGCGGCATTGACTTGGGGAGGGGTGGATTGCTGCGGGAGTTATATCGAGCAATCCGAGCCAGCATTTGAGACGTTTGCAGCAACTCTGCAAAACGAGGAGGCAATCGCTCGAATTGCGCTAGTTTGGCACCGTCCGTGGCGCGGATGACAGGCGACGGATATTGACTTAAGCGTCGGCAGACTCTGTCACACTTCCCCAGATTGCGCCAAACCGGCACTTGAGAGGCAATTCGCAGTCTTGGCATGCTAGTTGAACAATCGATTCAAGAATTCGCGATTCGTGGCGAAACCTGATAAGCTTGGTGAAGTATTTTCTCTATAACGCCTCTGACGAACGGGGCGCTATAGGTTTCTGAAGTCCGAGGTAAGATGACTCGATCGCACGACGTTTTGGAAGCTGGCCGGAAATCCGGGTCGCCGGTCGCAACTCGTCCACAGTTGAGGCGCGCCGGATTGCTGGTCTGGGTTTTGCCTGTCCTGGCAGCGCTCGCCTTGGCGACAGTGTGGTTGGCGACTCCCAGCGAACGCGGAATCAACACGCCATCCGTCGACGTACCGCAGCCAGCAGCCGCGAGTGTCGATTCGCGTGAGAAGCCCGCAAGATCGGAACCGACACCGGTTGCCGCTCCTGTCACGGCAACTCCAGCGGACGGCGAAGTGGAGACTAAGAGTTCCACCGTAGATATGGTTGATAAAGTAACGGTCACTCCCGCACGGCCGAATACGTTGGCAGCGATTCAACAAGCGGCGGTAATCGGCGAATGGACTGGTTTCTACCAGGGACAGCGTCAGTTGACTGTGCTGGAAGGGGGCAAGGCCACGATGGTCGTCGAACCCGAGGGCCTGGCGGCATACTTGTTAGCGCCCAAGGTCACCTTTGAAATCCTCTGGAAAGTCAACAAGGACCAATTCGAATTTGAAATCGTCGGCGGTGAGCCGCTCGATAAGGTGGACGTCGTCACGAAGATGTATGGCAAGCGGCGATCACACAAGATTCTCGATTTGCAACCGGAGAAGATTGTGCTGCTGGACGAAGACGGCGTCACAGAATACGTGTGGAATCGGGTTCCCAAAGAGTGTCGTTGATTGCTCCGCAATCAAACGTCTTCGTCGTGGGATCGGCTTCCGGCCTGTCATTTTGAGTTTTCCACATCAATTTAGCGTGAGCGAAAGAAGTGTTCAGTCGAATTGCCTTCGTAAAACTTCGTGTCCTTCGTGATCTTCTGTTTAAAAAAGGAATTGGAACAGAAGGTCACGAAGGACACGAAGAAATGCGAAGAGGTAATTGCTCAGTCTTGTCATTCGGCTACAGAGTTAGCGTTTTTAAATCACAGACTAAAAGCCGATCATCCGGGCAGACTCTGTGCTCGAAACAAAACGACCACCAGGCTTCTTGAAGAAACCTGGTGGTCGTTGCAATTCAATGTCGCTGCCGCATCGTAATTAGCGGTCAGATTACTCGGGCTTCTTCTCTTCAGCGGGCTTGGCTTCTTCAGCAGGCTTTTCAGCTTCCGGCTTCGCATCGGCTGCTGGCTTATCACCTTCAGCAGGCTTCGCGTCGGCCGCAGGTTTATCGCCTTCAGCGGGCTTCTTGTCAGTGGCATCGGGTTGCACCGGGGGCGGGACTTCAACACCACCGCTGAGGCCCGAGCCTGAGGCGGGAATGGCCGGGGGGGCAGTCTTGCCCGGGGCGAGTTCACCACCACCGGTCATCGGCTTCGGCGCATCCTGGCAGCCCACGGAAATTGAAATCAAACCCAAGACCAACACACTCAACGCAGTCCGCGTCCACATCCAAGTCTTCATCAACAACACCTTTCCGAACGAATTTCAAATTCTTCCCGCGGCCAGCACGGGGCAACACGCAGTTGTGTCAATGGGTTAGCCAGGCCCCCTGTAAGCTGTTTACGGTTTAATTAGAGACCACGGACGGACGGATTTCAACTGCGGAGAAACGAACAGGTGCATCCGGCAGGCCAAAACTTGCCGCCGGATTGACTTCCTAGTTGGGCATCGTTTCAGGGAATGTCACGACTTTGGCAATCACGGTCAGACCGGTTTCCGTAACGGTGTAGCCCTTGGCGATATCTGCCGCGTGGTCAAAGCCGATCATTTCGCCGTCGGGGATGTGGACCCCTTTGTCGATAATCGTCTTGCGGATTTTTGCTCCACGGCCGACGGTGACGTAGTCCAGCAGGATCGAATCGTCGACCTCGGAGTATTCCTCGATCCGCACGTTTCGCGACAGGATTGACCGCCGGACGCGGCCCCCGGAGATGATGCAGCCGCCGCTGATCAGGCTGTCGTAAGCCACGCCGATCCGGGGTGGGTTCCAGTTATGATCGGCAAATACAAACTTGGGTGGGGGGTCGGCCGGTTGATAGGTGCGAATCGGCCACGTACTGTCGTACAGATTGAGCTCGGGCTTGACCGCGACGAGGTCCATATTCGCTTCGTAATAGGCTTCCAGCGTCCCTACGTCACGCCAGTAGGACGTGCTGCCCGTATTCTTATCGCGGAACGGGAAGGCCCGCACGAAATGGGTGTCGATGATTCCGGGAATGATGTTACGCCCGAAATCGTGCGCGCTTTGATGGTTTGTCGCGTCGCGGCAAAGCTGGTCGAACATGAAATTCGCATTGAACACGTAAATCCCCATCGAAGCCAGGCAGTGTGTCGAATCGTCCGGCATAGGATCAGGATCGGCGGGCTTTTCGCGAAATTGCACCACGCGCTGATTGGCGTCGATCTGCATGACGCCGAATTGGGTCCCTTCAGCCAGGCTGACGGGTAGGCTGCCGATGGTGACGTCGGCCCCCGATTTCACGTGCTCGTCGATCATTACCGAGTAATCCATCTTGTAGATGTGATCACCGGCGAGGATCAAAATCAGGTCAGGGCGGGTCTTTTCAATGGAATAGATATTCTGATAAACGGCATCCGCCGTTCCGCGATACCAGCCTTCACCGATGCGCTGTTGCGGAGGCAGGATGTCGATGAATTCGTCCAGCTCACGGCACAAGAACCGCCAGCCGAGATTGATGTGCCGGTCGAGGCTGGTCGCCTTGTACTGGGTCAGCACCAGAATCCGCCGCAAGCCGCTGTTGATGCAGTTGGAGAGCGGAAAGTCGATGATTCGATAGGCCGCACCAAAGGGGACTGCGGGCTTGGCCCGTTCCCGGGTGAGAGGTTCCAGTCGTGTTCCCTTACCCCCCGCCAGAATCAACGCCAGCACACGTTTCATTCCATTAGTTCCTGTGTTGTATTGCACTGTTCGTGAAGTCCCGGCTCGGTTTCAGCGGGCTGCCCCCCGTCTGAACCACTGCCAGTATTCAATTTCAAAAGATCGCGAAAGGGGAGACCTTTGGGTCTCGTTGCTCGCTATTCAATGATTCCTGAACTTGCACCGCGCGCCTTGGGGCGATTTTTGGCATCCACAAACACGACCAGCGGTTGATGTCCTTCGATGTCCGGTCCGTCGAACTGGGCATAACTACAAATAATGATCATATCGCCGGGACGGACCAGGTGGGCGGCCGCTCCGTTAATACAGATGATTCCCGAATCTGCGGCGCCCTCAATGGCATAGGTCGTCAATCGGTTGCCGTTGGTGACGTTATAAATCTGAACCTGTTCGTACTCAATGATGTCGGCCAGTTTCATCAACTGGATGTCGATCGTCACGCTACCTTCATAATGCAGCTCAGCTTGAGTGACCGTGGCTCGATGGATCTTCGATTTCAGGAGGATTCGGTTCATGCGCTCAATTTCAACAACAATCTCGCGGCAGACTCCCGTGCAGGGAGTCTAAGTCAGGTCGATTTCGACAGTCGGCATCATAACTACTGAGCCGCTATTCGGAAACCAGTCTGGGATTGGGAGATTGGTGTGTACCGTAGGATAGGCATCCTGCGTGTCAGGGTAATTGGCAGTGGACAATTGATAATGGATAATGAAATGCATTGCGAATCGGCGGTCGAAAACGTGATGTGCCAGAATCGTGATGCCGGCAAGTTATTCGTTATCAATTCTCAATTATCCATTATCAATTAGAATGACGGGCAGGATGCCTATCCTACGTGGCCGCAATGCAAACGCGGTTCCCAAAGAAATGAATCCGCCTTGTTCCTGTGGTCAGTTTCCAGAAACAAGGCGGATTCTGCGACGATGTTTGTGTTCCGCGGTCCAAGAACCCCAGTCGAGTTCAGAACAGACGGGTTGTCGGTGGATCGGAAGTGCTGCCCATCAATAGTTCAGTCTGATCGATTGGCGATCAATTCGGCAGGATCAACTCCTGGCCCTCGCGAACTGCGTCTGGGCTGGCCAGTTGAGCTCGGTTGGCGGCGAAGATGTCCGCGGCCCGCTTGGCATTTCCGTATGCCTTCTGTGAAATCTTTTCCAGTGAATCACCTTTGCGGACCTGATACAGACGGGTTTCGCCGGTGGTCTCGTGGGCCGCATCATTGGCTGGTGCGACAGTTGACGGCGTGACCGTCGGTGCGACGAAGTCCTCGCCCTCCGGATCGAGCGGTTTCGGAGCACGTTTGGTTGGCGCCGTGCGGTTGTTCGAGAAGGGCAGGCGGCTGGGTGAGAACAGTCTGCGGGTTTCTCGGGTTTGTGTCGGAACGACAGGGGTCGGTGCCGCGACTTGGTCAGCAGGTTTGGCCGGCTCGACTTCGCGATCCGCCGGAGCCCCAGTCGTCGCGGGCGAAATTGGTTCGATGGTGCTGACATCCGTAATCGTGCCGCGGACCCTTTCGGGATGGCCGACCGCCGATTTGGCTGTGAGCGGTGCCTGAGCCGGGGCGTGAGCCTTGCTCGCCACCTTGTTCTTCGGGGGGATCACAATCGTGGTCCCCAGAGGCAGGCGATTGGGGTCGGTCAAGACATCACGATTGGCATCGTAGAGTTCCTGAAAGCGTCCCTGGCTGCCCAAATAATGTTCGGCGATAGTGGAGAGTGACTCGCCACTTTGAATGATGTGGGTCTGCAGCGTGGCGGTCTGAGCCGTGTCCGTTGCCAGGTTCGACGATCCTGCGCGTGGCGGAACTTGAATGGCGCCAGAATTGGATTGCGGAGACCGGGCAACTTGAAACGGATCTTCCTCATCTTCCAGCCAGTTCGGTGGCACCGCATGGGCCGGTCGGTCATTGCTGCTGAGACCGTCCTGGCGTTCCTTGGCCGTCGATGCTTCATCCTGATCGAACTCAACGTCTCCCGTCATATAAGGAGTGCGCGGACGTTCGGCGATGCGTTCATCGATTTTCCGAGCCGTCTTCAGTGTGGGCGTGCGGTTCTCTGATACTTGCTCCCGACGGAACAAGAATGCGCCTACGACACCCAGTACCAGTACCGCCAGGGAGAGTCCGACCTTCAAATCGCGCTGCATGTTGAACACCCTCACTTGAGAAAATCATCTCTGCTAATGAGGTATGTGTCATAAATCAGTGGTGTGCGCGCGACTTTCTCTGAAAAACAACATTCTGTTGAGATTTTGCCTCAAGCTGTGCCGTCTAGTGCAATCGCGCAGGACGTGACGGCCTCATGTGGGGCGGTTCTTGAGTGATTTTCGAAACTTCGGAAACATTTTTCGTCAGGCTTGTTGACGGTGCATGCGCCCTCTTGAAAATCCCAAACAGTGGCAAAGTTTTGGTGAAGTCTGATGGCAACTATGGCAGATACCCGCCGCGTCGGCCACGTACCAATTAGAAGGTACCGCAGCGTCACCATTCGCATTTCCGTTAGATTCGCTACGACCGTATCCCATCCAGACGTCATTTCCTGTTGCTGCGTACTGGGTTCTACGAGAGCCTCACGCTACACTGCAGCGGCGCCTTTCGAACTAACTAGGACAGTCCGTACCCTCACCCCGCCGATCCGTTTGTCGAGATCGCCATCAGGAAGGGGCCGCCGGTGACCGCCAGCTCTGAATTTGCTAAGCCACGTCCGACACTCTGCCGTTGGTATCTGGTGGCTGTCGCCACCCTGATGTCATCGTTGATGTATCTCGATCGCTTCTGCGTCGCTTTCGCCCAGTCGTTTATCCAGGAAGACTTGGGACTGACGAGTGGCGAGACCTCCTGGATTATCAGCTTCTTCTTCTGGTCCTACGCCTTGGGACAGATTCCGTCAGGTTGGCTGAGCGACCGTTGGGGCGGTCGCATAATGCTGACCTTGTACATTCTGTCGTGGTCGCTGTTCATCCTGTTGGTGGGCTGGTCGAATTCGCTGTGGTTCTTGCTCGCGATGCAGTTGGGCAATGGACTGAGTCAGGCGGGAGCCTATCCCACCAGTGCGAGTTTATTGAGTCGCTGGATGCCGTTGGGATCTCGCGGAATCGCCAGCAGCCTGGTTGCATTCGGTGGAAGATTGGGAGGCGCCGGAGCTCCGATTCTGACGGCCTGGCTGATCGTGTTTTTTGTTCCGGTCGGTACTTCATCGCTGCTGACACCGCGGCAGGTGTTTGTCGCGGAAATCGGTCCCATCAGCAAGAAATTGCATACTGGATCGCAAGCCGGCTCCACTGTCCCGCAATCCGCTTTGATGCGCTCAATCTGGAGCGGTTTGCCCGAACCCACGCAGACATTGATCGGCCAATTGGCAGAACGTCAAGCTGCCATCGATCTCGCTTCCCCCAAGTCTGCCGCAGAGACTCGTCTGATCGAGATCAGTCCCGCAGAACACACCGAGTTGACGGACGGCTTGAATGCGATTTTGAAGCAACCGCAACTCATCCCCGCCGCCGAGGTCCGCGAATTGAAGTTGACCGCTCAGGCCAAGGACTTGATGGCGCGTCGTGATCAGGGCACAATCCTCGCGTCGCAGGAGACAGAGCGGTTGAATCGACTGGTTCTGGAAGCCGTATTTCCCAACGGGATTGGGAAAGTCTATGTGCGCGGGTGGCGGTACGTATTCACTGCCTACGGATTAGTCGGCATTGGCGTCGCATTGCTGTTTGCGTTCATTGCGCGCAATCGTCCTTCAGAGCAGCCGTGGTGCAATGCGGGGGAACTCGCACTGATTAATGAAGGGCGCGTCCCGGTTGCGGCAAATGTTGCCCCACCGCAACTCGACTGGAAACGCGTCTTGAAGAGTCGAAGTCTGTGGTTGTCGTCCATATCGCAGTATGGCACGAACATCGGCTGGTTATTCGTGGCCACCAAGCTGCCGGAATATCTCGACAAAGTTCACCACGTCGAGATCATTCAGCGTGGCAACTGGACGAGTATGCCCATGATGGCCGGCATGGTGGGGATGCTGCTGGGAGGCCGTCTCACGGATTGGCTGCGTGTTAAGTTGGGTGTCCGTTGGGGCCGGGCCTTGCCGATGGGATTGACGCGATTCGGCGCGGCGGCGGCCTATATTGGCTGCGTCTTCACGAATGATCCCTGGATCGCCACCCTGCTGTGTTGCGCAGTGGCCTTCTTTACGGACCTGGGCGTCGCGGCAACGTGGGCCTTCGTGCAGGATGCAGGTGGCCGGTACGTCGCAGTAATGCTGGGATTTGGCAATATGTGGGGCAATATTGGGGCTGCGATGGCTCCGCAATTTTATGTGCTGGCACTCGATTGGAGCCGCAATAACTGGAACGTCTGTTTCCTGCTCTGTGCTTCGGCGATGGTGATTTCTGGCGTCGCGGGATTGTTTATCGACGCGACCCAGCCGATTGTGCCCGAGGACGAGTAAGGCGACTTGCCTGCCACCAATGGCATTGTGTTCCGTTTCACCGGGCTGGTCAGCGTTATAAAGACTGGACATCTGAATTAAATGGCGATAGGATGTCGCCGGGGTAGTATCGATCTTCCATTCTCTAGAGGAAGTCAGATTCCATGAGCAATGCATTCGCACGTATGTCTCGGCTTACGCGGGTTTGGGCTCTTGTCCTGTTCTGCGTGGCTTCGATTGCTGTGGCGCAAGACGCGCCGGCGAGCAAGGGGTCTGACGCTCGGGAAAAGGTACGTCAGCAATACAAGTCCGATTACGCCAAGCTCGATACACCCGCCAGTAAGGACAAGTTAGCCCGCAAATTGATCGGCCTGGCCAACAAGTCCCAGAAGGATCCTGTCAAACGCGACGCGCTGCTGGACGAAGCGGTCGATCTAGGGACATCAGCCGGTTCCATCGTCGTTGTCCTGGCCGTGGCGGATGCTCGGCATACAGCGGGATCTCCAGAGATCTATGCGTACAAGCAGGAAATCTTTAAGAAGCTGGGAGCGACGCAACTTGATAATAAACAGCGTGTCGACCTCGCGGACCGGATCGCTTATGCCATCAGTCAGGCCGTACACGACGCACAGTTCTCGTCGGCTCAGAATCTGGCTGAGTTGGCCATCGAATTGTGTGGCATGTTGCCCGCCACGATTAGAGACGCACGTAAGCCAGCCATTGAAACCGATCTGCGCCAGATTGAAGCTCTGGTGAAACTGTCGGAACAAGTCGCCGAGGCTCAGGTGACATTACAGGTCACTCCCAGCGACGAACCCGCGAATCAATTGGTCGGCAGCTACCTCGGTTTTGTATTGGGAGACTGGACCGCAGGGAGAGCCCATCTGCAGCGGGGCGGGGGCGAGTTGGCCAGGCTTGCCGGCCTGGACGCGACCTCACCGAAAGATGGCAAGGCGTTGATGAAAATGGGCGATGACTGGTACGCGCTGGCTGCGGAATCGGAGACCGTCTATCGCATGGGGCTGTTTGTGCAGGCGGCAGCCGCCTACCGTCAAGCTGAGGAACTGGTGGCGGGAGCTGATCGGGAGCGAGCGACGAAGCTGTTGGCGGCGATCGGCAAGGAACCACCGGGAATCCTCGGCAAACTGGCAGTTCCCGACATGACGGGCGCGCCTGTGGTGGCTTCCATTACCGCCGCAGCACCCGAGGTCGCTGCCGGCAAGGAATCGAAGACCAAAAAAAATGGTGTCGCCAAGAAGCCGGTATTCATCAAGAAGGTGAAACAGCCGCTGATCACCATACTCGATGCAGACTACGGTGGTGTCAACTTAACGCAACGGATGCAGGCGGCTGCCAATGGGGGGTTGCTGGTCGTTTGTGTTGATAAGTCGATGGCGGAAGTCGAGCAGGATGGAGTGCTGTCCCTGCGCTGGCAAATCGGCAACGATGTGAAGGAGCAAACATATAAAGACAAAGAGATCGTCTTCATCGACGGTCGCAAGCTGCCGCTCAATAAGATCAAGGGGCTGGAGATCCTGGAGATTTTTTACGGGACGGGAATCTGGGGTGAGCAAACGATGCTCGATGCCCGGCAAACTTTGTTCATCAAGCTGCAACAGAATCCAAACAATCTTCAGGCGAGAAATCTCATGGCCGCCTTGGGTGATCCCGTGTTTGGGGTGCCGAAATTCTTGATCATCCGCTACGTCGTTAATGGCAAAGAGTTCGTCAAAAAGTTCGGTGAGGGGCAGATTGTGCAATTGACTGCGCCGTGATTCTTGCCTGCATCTGTGGATGATGATTCGCCTTGGCGTTTTAAAATTGCGCACGTTCGATCTCGATTCGCATTTGTATTTCAGCCCGGAGGGCTCGACGTAGGTAGCCAGAGGCGGAAGCCTCTGGATTTCATGTACCAACTCACGATTCCGCCCCGGAGGGGCCGGCGATGTTCGGCGGCCCCTCCGGGGCGCATCGAGGGTGATTCCCT
>JAQGHS010000004.1 GCA_028291605.1 Planctomycetaceae bacterium
GGGGCCTTACGGCACCCGGCTCACCTAAATAAGTCAAACGAAATATCTCCGAAAGGATTTTCACAATATGTCATCTCTCGACCTGAATTCGAACCCGCTGGGCAGCATTATCTCCCGGCGCGATGCCCTGAAGAGTGCGAGCGCCGGATTCGGCTACTTGGCTCTCGCTGGGATGCTGGGACAGAATGCTCCCAGGGCAATCGCGCAATCACCCGCCCCGCTGGGACCGTTGGCTCCCAAGGCTCCGCACTTTCCGGCCAAGGCGAAGCGGATCATTTTCCTGTTCATGCAGGGAGCGATCTCGCAGATGGATACCTGGGAATACAAGGCGAAGCTGCAGGCCGAAGATGGCAAGGTCGGCCCCGGTGGCGGAACCTTGACCGCTTCCAAGTTCAAGTTTGCCCAGCATGGTCAGACCGGGACGTGGGTGTCGGAGCTCTATCCGCATACGGCCAAGCATGTCGACAAGTTGTGCTTCATCCGTGGACTGCATACCGACACGCCGGCTCATCCGCAGGCTGTCATTCAACTGCATACCGGAGCCGCATTGGCGTCGTTGACACGGCCGTCGATGGGGGCCTGGTTGATGTATGGCCTGGGGACGGAGAACCAGGATTTGCCCGGCTACATCACCATCAATCCCCCCCCTAACTTTGGCGGCGCGGTGAATTATGGGAGCGCGTTTTTGCCGGCTCACTTCCAAGGGACGAAGATCAACGACACCGGTTATGTGCCCAACTTGAAGGCCCAGACGGTCAGCACGCTGCAACGCAAGCAGATTGATCTGGTGCAGGCGATGAACCGTGAACTCGGCGCGACGGCGGGGGCTCCGGACCAGTTGGATGGTGTGATTCAATCGTACGAGCTGGCGTTCAAGATGCAGGGGAAGGTGCCCGAACTGCTCGATATCTCCAAGGAGCCGCAATCGATTCGCGAGGCGTACGGCGTCAAGGACGGTCCCGCAGGCAGCTTTGCCCGACAGTGCCTGATGGCTCGGCGTTTGAGTGAGGCGGGGGTGCGTTTCGTGGAGATCTGCCATCCAGGTTGGGATCAACACAACAATCTGCACCAGGGTTTGATTCGCAACACGGCGGCGACCGACCAACCCACAGCCGCGCTGCTGGCGGACTTGGAGCAGCGTGGGATGTTAGAAGACACTCTGGTGCTCTTCGGCAGTGAATTCGGCCGGCAGCCGACGGCTCAAGGCCCCGATGGTCGCGACCACAACATCACCGGATATCCCATGTGGATGGCCGGCGCCGGGGTGAAGCAGGGCTTTTCCTACGGCGCGACCGACGAATATGGGATCAAGGCCGTTGAGGGCCGGATGCACACGACCGACCTGCATGCGACATTGCTGGCACTGATGGGTTTGGATCACGAGAAGATGACGTACCGCTATGCCGGTCGCGACTTCCGCCTGACCGACGTCGCCGGCAACGTGGTTCGCGAGATTTTTGCGTAACGTTGCTTGAGGTGTCGGGCACGCGATTTTTCGAGATTGGCCGGTAGGGCGTTGGTTGTCGAATTGGGAGTCGAGGGCGGCCAATTTCGAAAACTCGCACGCCCGACCCGGGGCTCTGTCCAGCGACATTGCCCCGTCTTGGTTCTGCGAATGTGAGCGATTCGTGGAGTCTAAGACGGGGCAATTGTCGAATTTGACCGCTTAACCTCGGTTTTTCTGGAAAGAGGCTTTTCTCTCGGCCCTGTTGCCGATATATTGCTAAATCGAATAGTTGTAATTCCGGCAAGGTTTCGTATCACACCCCAGTGGGCCTCCTACCTCATTTGGCCCAACGGTAAGTCCAGCAGTACCTGACGCGTTCGATCATACTGCGCATGTGGTCAAGGCCTTTATGGCCCGGGACAATCTGCCTTAACGGCAAATCACCATTGGTTTTAGGCTCGGTGGTTTTGGATTGTTTCAACCTGCACGGTATGTTTGTTAACGTCCCTTTTTTAGGCTCAGGTAACCTGCTGCATGTCTCAAATTCCGTCTGTCCAGATTTCGTCCGATGAAGCCCCCGTTGTTGAGGCTTCGCCCGCTCCGGCTCACGTTCCCACTAGCGCCGAGCAACTTCTGCCCGCGACCTTCGCTGAGTTAAATCTCAGCGAAGGCATCATGAAGGCGCTCGAGAGTTCCGGGTACACCATCCCTACGCCCATTCAAGCCCGCACGATTCCGTTGTTGCTGGCCGGTCGCGATGTGTTGGGGCAAGCTCAGACCGGCACCGGTAAGACCGCGGCCTTCGCGATCCCGATGCTCGAGCGGATCGATATCAGTAAGAAACAAGTTCAAGTCCTGGTGCTGACCCCCACCCGCGAGTTGGCCATTCAGGTCGCTGAAGCGTTTGAACGCTATGCCGCCGGAATGCCCGGTTTGCGGGCCGTGGCCATTTATGGCGGACAGGACTATCAAATTCAGTTCCGTCAGTTGGATCGTGGCGTTCATGTAATTGTGGGGACCCCCGGTCGCGTGATGGATCATATGCGTCGCGGCTCGCTCAAACTGGACGGTCTGCGTGGCTTGGTCCTTGATGAAGCGGACGAGATGCTGAATATGGGATTTGCTGAGGACGTCGAATGGGTGCTGACCCAGTCTCCGGCCGACCGCCAGATTGCATTGTTCTCCGCGACGATGCCCGATCAGATTCGCCGGATTGCTCAACAGCATCTGCGTGAACCGGTCCAGATCACGATCAAGCAGAAGACAACAACCGCCGACACGATTCGTCAGCGGTTCGTCATCGCCGCGCCGCATCAGAAGGAGGCTGCTTTGGCCCGCATTCTGGAAGCCGAGCCCATCGACGGAGTGCTCATCTTCGTCAAGATGAAAAGCACGACCGAACCGCTGGCCGACTTCTTGAATTCGTGTGGACACCGGGCAGGAGCCCTGAGTGGTGATGTGGCCCAGAAGCAGCGCGAGCGGATTGTCGCGAATCTGAAGGCGGGCAAGCTGGATATCGTCGTCGCAACTGATGTGGCGGCTCGCGGGCTGGACGTGCAGCGCGTCAGCCATGTGATCAATTACGATCTGCCCTTCGATGATGAGGCTTACGTCCATCGGATTGGCCGGACCGGCCGTGCGGGACGTAGCGGTGAAGCCATCCTGTTTGTCCACCCGCGTGAACGACATCTGTTGAAGCGACTTGAGCGCGCGACCCGTCAGCCGATTGAGCCGATGGACTTGCCGTCGAATGACGCCATCAACGAACAACGGGTTTCCAAGTATTACGAGAAGATCACCGCGGCCTTGGCTCATCCGGACTTGGATCGCTTCGCGGCGATCGTGGAAAAATACCGGGCCGAGCATGATCTGCCGATTGAAAAGATCGCTGCCGCGTTGGCTGTATTGGGGAACGGCGATAGTCCTCTGCTCCTGACAGACAATCTCAAGCAACACGACTTTGCCGATTCGCGCAGCGAGAGGCCTAGCGGACGCGACACCCGCTCGTTCGAAGGTGGCGATCGACGTCGCAGTGGTCCGCGTACTGACGAAGGGATGGAAACATTCCGGATCGAAGTCGGCCGTGTGAATCAGGTCAATCCGGGCAACATCGTCGGGGCGATCATCAACGAGACTGGCCTGGAGATGTCCAACATCGGCCGGATCGAGATCTTCGATGATTTCAGCACCGTCGATCTGCCCGAAGGGATGCCGAAGGAAATCTTCAACGCGTTGAAGAAGGTTTGGGTGATGGGCCGCAAGCTGAATATCACTCGGATTGAAGCCCCCCGCTTCCAAGAAGGTGGTCGGCGATTTGATCGCGACCGCGTGGTGAACAAGCCGCGCCGCGATAAGTTTATCGCCAAACCCTAATGGACGCTGTTGATCCCTTAGGTCCTTTCTGTCCTTTGGATTTCCAAAGGACGGAAAGGACTTTTTGTTTATTCCAGGTGAATGATCCCGCGTTGGAGCGCAATCGTGACCGCCCGTGTGCGGTCCGTGGCGTTCAATTTCGCCAGGATATTCTGCACGTGAATCTTCACTGTGCCGTTGGCCGTGCCTAGTTTCACGGCGATCTCTTTGTTGGCCAGGCCTTGGGCGACCAGCGTCAGAACTTCTACCTCGCGCGGGGTCAGTGCGACCTGCGGGAAGTACTCGGCCATCCGCTCGGAGACTTCCTGTGACATCAGCTTCTGGCCGGCTTCGACCTTCCGGATGGCATTTAGGACTTCGGTGTGTACCATCTCTTTCAGGAGATAACCCCGCACGCCGGCTTCCAGCGCACGATAAATATCCTGGTCGCCGTCGAAACTGGTCAGTGCGATAATCTTGGCATCGGGGAACTCGCTGCGGATTTGTTTTACGGCTCCAATGCCATCGAGTTCGGGCATTCGCAAATCCATCAGCGTGACATCGGGTTGGTGCTGGCGGAAGAGTTCGACCGCATCTCGCCCGTTGCCCGCTTCAGCGACCAGTTCAATGTCGGCTTCATTTGCGAGGATGGCAATGATTCCCTTGCGGACCAGCGGATGATCATCGACGCACAGGACACGGATTGGTTTTGTGGGATGTGTTTCGGTCATCGTGTCGACTCCACGGCGGGCTGGTCAGAAGCTAATGAAGCCCGCGTTTGCGGATCAACGGGGGGTGGGGCCTGGTGCGACAGCGGTTTTGTCAGACTCACCGTCGTCCCCTGGCGCGGCACACTGCGCCACGAGATCTCCGCGCCCGCCTGGGTGGCTCGTTCACGCATGCCAATCAGGCCGTAGTGACCCGGTTGAACATGCTCCAGATACTGGTCCATATCAAACCCAGAACCATCGTCCTCAATGGTAATCGTGAGCTGCTGGGGCGTGGATGTCATCGCGACTTCAATCATCGTCGCGCTCGAATGCTTGATCGAGTTGGAGATGGCTTCCTGCACGATTCTGAGGATGTTGTATTCGATGTCGGGACTAAATTGGGGCGGATTGGCCGTGAGTCGCAATCGCAGCCGGATATCGCGGGTTTCGGTCAGATGGCGAGCCGCCTGAGCGATGGCCGCGGCGAGTCCCGATTCGTCCCCTTGAGCATTGCGGAGTCCGGCGACCGAGCGTCGTGCTTCACTGAGACAATTCCCCGCATCGTGGATGATCTCGGTGAGCGTCTCACGTTCGGGAGACTGGCGCAGTCGTGCGGTGAGGGCCTGCATTTGCATGGTCACCCCTGAGAAACCCTGGATCAGAGTGTCGTGCAGTTCCCGAGCAATCCGGCTCCGTTCAGCCAGCACCACCTGCAGATGCGATTTGATGTGATGAATCCGCTGCCGATAAGCCAGCCAGGCGATTCCCGCGAGTCCGGTGACGATCAGCGGAATGAACCATCTGGTCTGGTAGAAATACGGTTCGAGAGTGAAGTCGACAGGGTGCGCCGCTTCGTTCCCGGAACCGTCGGCATTGATCGCCTGGACTCGGAAGCGGTACGACCCGGGAGCCAAGTTCGTGTAAAACGCCTCGCGCCGCGGCCCGGCATCGACCCAGTCGGTGTCGAAGCCTTCCAGCTTGTAGCGAAAGGTAATTCGCGACGGGGCGGCGAAGCTCAGCGCGGTGTAGTGGAAGTTGAAGTTCGTGCGGCCGGGGGGGAGACGTCCCATCTGGCGGGGGTTCTCGTCCTGGCCGTTGACTCGGACGTCTTCGATGACGATCGATGGCAGTGGCAACTTGCGACCCAGTCGTTTCGGGTCGAGCACGATGACGCCTCGAATCGTGGAGAACCAGACGCAGCCATCTCGCATTTTCCAGATGGCAGGCTGTACCCCGTTCTGGCATTCAATGGTCCGTTGGGCGTCCGTCGGACTGAAGGGAAAGCTGGTGAGGCGATTGAGCTCGCCAGCAGCGAATTTCTTCAGGTCCTCGCGGGCCACGGAGAAGATGCCACGGCTACAAGCCATCCAGAGACGGCCCTCATTGTCACCGGCAATGCCGAAAATGTCGTCATCGTAGAGCCCATCTTTGACGCTGAATTGCGAGATTTTTTTGCCGTCAAACAGCCCTACCCCGCGTCCACGAATTGCAGTCCACAGCAGATTGTCCTGATCCAGATAGAAGGCATCGATGTCGTGCGACGTTTGCAGGTGATCGGTCAGCAGGCTGAGTTTGCGGTCCGCCAACCGGTAGAGACCGCCCCCCTCGGTGGCGGCGATCAGAAATTGGTTGCGATAGTTGATCAGTGCCTGGACGGGGCGCTGAATCGCGGACGGTTCGCCTTCAGGCCGGATGAATCGCCCCTCGCGGAATTCGGCCAGGCCAGCCGTGGTGCCGGCCCACAGCGTACCGGAATCATCGCGGGTGAGTGAGAGAATCACGTTAGAAGGCAGGCCCTGTTCCATTGAAAAGCTGTCGACGATCTTGCCCTCCCGCATTTGGCACAGACCCTGGTCAGTGCCAATCCACAACAGACCGTCGCCACCGTCTGCCAGTGACAAGACGGTGTTGCTTAGCAAGCCCGTTTGAGTCGTCGCGGCGATGGAGAACTGGCGGCCGTCAAAACGTGCCAGGCCAGCTCCCAGCGTCCCGACCCAGACATTCCCCACTTGGTCCTGCAGAATCGGACCGGTATCGTTGCTGGGCAAGCCTTCGCTGACGGTAAAGGGCAAAGTGCGTCGATCTGCGAATTGATTCAGACCATGTTTGGTTCCCACCCACAAACTGCCTTCGTGGTCTTCGCAGAGGGTATAGACGGTGCTTTGCGACAGTCCGTCACGTGTGCGAAAGTTTTCAATACGATCTCCCTGGAGTCGGCTGAAGCCATCCTTCGTACCGACCCAGACGCCTCCGTCTCGGGCTTGGGTCAAGCAGTAGATCAAGTCATGGGCGAGACCGTCCGCGGTCGTAAAACAGCGTTCTTGAGTTCCCTTGTGTTGGACGAGTCCGGCTGTCGTGCCGATCCAGACCGTCTTGTCCGGGCTGACCAGCAACGCATTGATGACGCCGCGCGCCGGAATCGACTTGAAGTCCACGGGTTTGAATTTCGCACCGTCCCAAGTGCAAACATGTTGGCCCTCAGTGGCGATCCAGATCGTCCCGTCGGGGGCTTCACTGAGAGCTCGGATGTCGTTGTCGGGCAGACCTTGGGCGGTTTGATAGACGACGAATTTGCCCTTTTGGAAACGTGCCAGACCCTTGTCCGTTCCCGCCCAGAGCGCTCCGCGACGATCCACCAGCAGGCAACGGACATGCTCCGACGGCAGGCCCTCGGTGCGACCGAGACGTGATGTGGTTCGTCCCTGCATGCGGATCAGGCCGGCGTCATCCGTGGCAATCCAGAGGTTGTGATCGCGGTCTTCGCAGAGGTCCTGGATCCAGAGTTTGTCGAGCGGTCGGCCCGGGCCTCCCTGGACGGCGACGAAGCGGACTCCATCAAAACGATACAGACCCACCTGGGTCCCGAGCCACAAGTAGCCGTCATGCGTCTGGCGAATGGAAAAGATGGCGGCGCGCGGCAGCCCCTGCTGGACTTGCCAGATGCGGAGTAAGGCCTGGGTGAGCGGGCGCTGCGGATCAAGAGCCAGGGCGGGTTGAGGCCGCAGGAAGAGTGTGAGCACCAAGACGGCGAGCGCGAGTAACGTTCCGCGGCGGAAATCCCAGGGTGCCGAATTCAGTCGCGGATGATGCATCTCGAAAATCCT
>JAQGHS010000092.1 GCA_028291605.1 Planctomycetaceae bacterium
CGCAAACGGAGCTGCCAGACCGGACATCCGGCGGTAGTTCTCGCGGAATCGCAAATAACTGGCCAAGGCAATGATGTAGGCTAGCTTGGTTACTTCCGACGGCTGAAAACTCATGAAACCGAGCGGAATCCAGCGGCGAGCCCCATTGATCGGGCGAAAAGCGAACACGACGCAGAGCAGGATCACCGCCACGCAGAAGATCGGCAGACTGAACCGGGCCAGCGTGCGGTAGTTAAACAGATTGACCACCAGCAGCACACAGCCGGCCACTCCCACCCAGATCAGTTGCTTGGCATAAAACTGCGAGCTGCCGGCCAGTTCATCACCGCGCGCAATTCCCGACAGCCCCAATCCAATCAAGGCTGCGATGCTCAACAGGATGAGCCACGGGACCAGTCGCCAGCGGGATGCAGTCATGCGCGATGGTATATCCGCATCGCGAAAACGCGCCAATGGCGGTTAGGAGGCCGCGGGACCTATGGGAAGAACTCCAATCCCATCCGTCCTATAGTCCCAAGTGTCCCCTAAGTCACATCAAAACGAGGTGAACGCCGCGCATAAAAAAAGCCACCCCCCAAACGGGAGTGGCTTCAGCGAACGCGGCGGGGCTCGAACCCGTAACCTCCGGCGTGACAGGCCGGTGCTCTAACCAATTGAGCTACGCGTCCTTACCACGATTCAAATCCACAGCAATTGCTCACCGTGGGAAGTGGCTCGGAAACCCCATTCTACTGGATCCGGCGATCTCGTCAAGCATCCCGCGTTGTACGAAATCGCCATTCCCGCCCGAGTTTGCCGTGAGCCCTACGACTGGCAAACAGAGCAAAACCGCAGTAGAGTGAATTTCAGTCATAGGCAGCCGAGTCGCCCGGTAGGTGACCCACGCCACCCATCAATCGTTGTTGATATTCTCCGCGCTGTCTTCCGTGCAGGCTGCTCTGCCTGCGAATCCCAGGCAGCGCCTTGTCTAAAGGTGAATTATGAGAATTCGAAACTCCGCCGGCTTCGGATCGTTCGTGTTTGGACTTGGTGTTTCGATCGCCATGCTGGCTACGGTGCCGGGCGTCGCCGCTGAAGAAACAAAGTCTGCTGCCGGACCGAACGCGGAAAAGTTGAAGGTGGTTCGGGCCAAAGCCGTCAGCTTTCTGAAGACGACTCAAAAAGATGACGGCAGTTGGACCATGGCCAACGCACCGGGCATCAGCGGATTGATCGTCACCGGACTGCTCCGTAGCGGTGTTCCGGCTGACGATCCAGTCGCGGCAGCAGGATTGAAGTATCTGGCCGGTTTCGTTCAGCCCGACGGCGGCATCTACTACACCAAAAGCAACCATCGCAACTACGAGACATCCATTGCGGTTCTCGCCTTTACCGAGGCCAACAAAGATGGCAAATACAAATCGTTGCTGGCTGCCGCCGACAAGTATCGGCGTCAACAACAGGGGGATGAAGAGGAAGGGAAATCGAAGGACGACCCCTATTATGGTGGAGCCGGCTATGGCTCGACGTCTCGACCCGACATGTCGAACACGCAGTTTCTGCTGGAAGCCTTGAAGGCTGCCGGGGCGAAATCGGATGACCCCGCTTTCCAGAAGGCCTTGATCTTCGTCTCACGCACTCAAAATCTGGAATCGGAACACAACACGACGCCGTTCGCCGCCAAGGTAAATGATGGCGGCTTCTACTACACCCCCGCCGCTGGCGGAGCCACCCGCGCTGAGGGCGAAGCACTGCCGAATGGTGGGCTACGGTCCTATGCCAGCATGACCTATGCCGGACTGAAGAGCATGATCTATTGCGGCGTCGGTCCCGATGATCCCCGCGTGAAGGCGGCCGTCTCGTGGTTGAAGAAACATTACTCCGTGACAGAAAACCCCGGAGCCGGCCAGAACGGCCTCTACTATTACTACCAGACCTTTGCAAAATCGCTGCATGCGGTCGGTATCGCGGAATTCACCGATGACGCCGGTAAAAAGCACGACTGGCGCAATGAACTGACAGCGCAACTTGCTCAAGTGCAGCAGGAAAACGGCAGTTGGGTGAATCCCACCGCACGCTGGAATGAAGGTGATCCCAATCTGGCAACTGCTTATGCACTCTTGGCGCTCAGCTACTGCGATAAGCAGCTGGAGCCCGCCAAGAAGTAGGACAGCCCGACCCCTCAGCGAAATCAAAGAACGCCAAAGACCCTCGTGGATCGCTCCACGAGGGTCTTATGGTTGAGCCTGGTTGAGAAAACGCTGACCAGTCAGCGTGGTCTCCCGAGGGGATGGTCCACCGTCGGTTGCCTGACGGTGATCACTCTGTGGCCGGTCCGGCACAGCGAATCAGGTGGTCATGGTCAACATAAACCACTTCTGTCGTTTGATCTTTGAAGAAGAAGGGAATCGGCCAGTCCGAGCGGGTGACCTTGTCGAAATGCACTGTGCACTTGTAATGGCACTTGTGCATCCGAGCGGGGCCGACCAGCGGATAGAACCGGCATTCTTCCAGCTTGTCCACAATCGGTTCGCTCGTGATGCGAACGTTGTTACGCTGGGTTTCCGCCAGGAACGGGACGCCGCCCGCGGTCTCGTCCGGTAACGCTCGCATGATTTCGTCCGGATAAGGCGGATCCATGCAGAACAACGGGGCGTTTTCCCCTTCCACCGGATCCAGAACGGGTACCTTGCTGTACCGCTCTTCGTCGATGTAGGTGTCTTCAATCAACTGACTGAAGTAGGGACTGACGGGAATGAACGGCGTTGTCTGCCAGAACTTCACGTAGTCCACTGTCTGCGTCCAGAACATCCCATGCAGGAGTTTGTAGGAGCATCCACTGTTGCACGACAACAGCAGGCCCAGTCCTGTGTAAAGGAGTGTTCGTTTCAAGAATTTCACCAGACCATCCATGTTCTCAACCTCCGCAATTTAAGATTGCCGGACCTCGCAGGGCTCAAGCTACGAGGTATTGTTCTTGGATTTGTCGATCGCTGTGGGATTCGATGTAAGTCAGCGAAGTGACGACCGTAACGACTACAACGAATGCGACAAACTCCATGGGAACAGGTTATGTATCGACTGTAACGGGCGGGTAACTTGTGAAATTATTCCGACGTTAGCGATTTTATTGGCTGTAAGGGCCGCAAACTCCGCGGCAATCGCCAGACTGCACCGGAACTCTGATGAGATTCCGCTAAATTGCCGGGGAACTATGCGTCACAATTCGCCCGACTCTGGAGAGTCAGGCTACAGCTATCCAACGAAAAAACTCCGGAAGTGCGTAACACTTCCGGAGCTTTGAGGTAGGATGGACTTCTGCGTGTCTCGCCAGCATAACTGGCTTACCTGATTACCAGTTACGGTAATCCATGAACCACCACCAGCGTTCGGTTCGGGCTCGGAAGTTCAACTGCCAGTAGCCGTCGTCCCATTCGAGCTGCACTTTACGCCAGCCGAGCGGAACCTGGGGATACGGGTAGAACGGACCGATGTAAGGCCAGGCCGAAGCACTATATTGCTTCGGATAGGTTACGGCGGCATAGTTCGGGTGAGATGCGTAGGCTGGCCAGGCATGCTCGGGCAAGTTCGGCTGATCATAAATCGCCGGATTCGAGCCGTTCATGGCCATCGCGGTTTGCATCGGCTGCGGGCCACCAGGACCGCCCTGCATCATGGCTCCGGCCGGATAGGCACCGTAACCACCTTGCGGGGCACCCGACATCGGACCACCTGCCATCGGGCCGGTCATCGGGGGACCCATCATCTGCTGATCCATCGGCACGCCCTGCTGCGACGGATCATATTGGACTCGCTGAATTGGCTGAGCCATCCGGCGTTGCGGAGCAGAGGCCATCACTTCCAGTTGATTGTCCACGCGTTTCACACCCGGAATCCGGCTGATGATCGCAGTGGCCTGGTTGCGGCGATTCGGATCAGCGACCATGCCGCTGATCTGAGCCACACCGTTCTGGAACTCGATTCCCACGCCTTGGCCTGAGAACCGCTGACTCCGCAGAGCCTGAGCAATCTGGTCAGCCATCGCCTGGTTGTCGACTTCGCCTGCTGGAGCAGCCGCCGTCCGGGGATTCTCGAACTCAGCTTGCTGAATCGGAGCTTGCGGTTTGCGAGCAGCCGGGGCAGCGGCTGTCGGTCGAGCCGCAGCTTTCTGGGCCGCTTGCTTGACTGACAACTGATTGATCACCGACTTCACGCCGGGGACCTGACGCGTTACCTGAGCGGCCATGTCTCGCTGCTGAGCAGTCGGGACATCACCGATCAAGGTCGCTGCGCCGTTCTTGTATTCGACTTCAATGTTGTAACCGTTCAGACGAGCTGCCCGCAGCGCTTTCGCGATGTCGTTGGCTGTCTTCTGGTTTGCAGCCTTGGCGTCGGGCTCCGCCGCTGACTTCTGGCTGTCGCCTGAAAAGAGCGACAACGGCCCTGCCAACGCCAATCCGGGAGTCGCCGCAGCGAAACCCAGTGCCGCCAGCCATGAGTGATACCGTCGCATGAACTGTTCTCCTTCCTCCGTGTGCCTGCCTTGGAGCCGATGCACCCGATTTACCTCAAAAACTCAGGCGAATCGTCCCGGCAGCAACACCGGGCCACTCCGAAATCCATCCTGGAAAATTCGATTACGACTTACCGGCAATAACCGGCCGGTATCTGCTCACGAATGAATCGGTTACCTGACGAGGAATCTGGGAACAGAATCGCTCGCCGAGTGCTCAACCCAGCCGTACCCTGCAATGCGGGAGATGCTTTTTCAGTGTCCACCGTTCGCTCCGTTTCGGATGCGTACGATGCCGCCAAAGAACCACTACCTTCATTCATCGGTCCGATTGGCACGTTGAGACAAATTTTTCCGGCTGTTCCGAAGAAATTGCCTGTAACGAATTCCCCGGTTGGGAATGCGATAGGCGAAACTTTCTATTTCGCAAGAGTTTGCGAAGAACCGGCAAGAATTGCCGAAGCGGGCCGAGCGTATCGTGGGACGGGTCTCCCGGCCCGTCCGTAACCCCAGATTCACGCGGAGTCGCGATCAAACTCGATTGAGAAATCCGCAAAACAACAAAGCCCGACCAAAATGGCCGGGCCAGAATGTTGCTCTACTTAGTCGGGATTCCAACAGGTTTGACTCGCAATCACGCGGGACTGACGGGCCTGGAGACCCGTCCCACGACGCGATCACGAATTAATGCGACGTCTGATACTGCGGCGATGTCGTCCCCGCCGGCGTTTCCTGCGCCGACACCGGACCCGGAGCCGCATGGAATGACGAGTTCAGCAAATAAGCAGTCCCGGCCACCGGCTGGAAGAACCGGCGGAACCACAACATGCCGGCCACTTGCGGTTGCGGGGCGTACAACTGAATCTGAACGCCCTTCTCATGCCAGTCGAACAGCATTCCAAAGAAGCCGCTCGGGACATACTTCACATAGGACATGTCGACGCCAAAGTGCCGCGACCGCATCTTATGATAGAGGTGCACCAGGGTCTCGCGAAGCAGCGCCAAGTCGGCACCGTCCCAGATCTCCATATCTCCGAGATGAATGACGTGGCTGCCGTCGGCCAGCGTCTCGATAATACTCGTGTCGATCTTGATGGTGGCCATAGTGCGAACGAATCCAACAGGGTGTCGTGTCACGGGTGTGGGAACAACAGTGCTGCGTGGGCCAGAGTCAACATGGCCCCTGCGAGTATCACCCTGATAAGGCAAATCACGGACCAGTGGTCCGTTGATCGCGAAACATAAGTGGAGTATGTACGTAAACGACTGGAAAACATCAGGCCAAATGCTGGCCGTAGAAAATATGGCGGGGGTTGGCCCGTCCGCGGGGGTGTAGCGTCAGCGCGACACCTCATGGCATCATGAGGCGATTCTGCAACGCGGGTCGTTGCATTCGGCAATTCCCTCTAAGACGTCAACTTGAGGAAAAAAAGTTCCCGAGGCCAAATTTCTTCTGGTCGGATCTCGGAATCTATTT
Source organism: Planctomycetaceae bacterium (assembly GCA_028291605.1). GTDB lineage: Bacteria > Planctomycetota > Planctomycetia > Planctomycetales > Planctomycetaceae > JAKFVC01. The sequence goes on from JAQGHS010000092.1 coordinate 5,970, forward strand.
GCCAAAGCCGGTTTGGTGATTTCGTGGGACCTAGTCTTCACCGCGGCAGGCGTGGCAGCTATTAGCCCCGGGTTGAGCGTACTCGCGATACTCGGGGTTTCCGTATTATCCTCGACCCGACTCCGGAGGGGTCGCAGCAAATGATTAGCTGCGACCCCTCCAGGCTCGGGTCATCCCGTTGCTTCCCGGGGTATCGCTTCGCTCAACCCGGGGCTAATAGCTGTCACCCCTGCCGGGGTG
>JAQGHS010000096.1 GCA_028291605.1 Planctomycetaceae bacterium
GCTGGCGGCTCTGCAACAGGATCGGCTGGATGAAGCGGCGGATATTCTGGCCAAAGCAACCGCCAAGGGGACCATTGCCTCCTCCGTGCTGCATGTAACTCAGCGGGATGCGGTATTTACTCGAAATTTTGGAAATGCAAAGTCAGCGGATGCGATGTTTCTGCTGGGGTCAATATCCAAGCCGATGTGCGTCACGGCGTTGATGACGCTGTTTGATCGAGGGGAATTTGGCCTCGATAATCCAGTGAAGAAATTCCTCCCCAAATTCACCGGCGAGGGGCGCGACAGCGCGACCATCCGGCATTTGTTGAGCCATGCTTCTGGGTTGCCCGATCAATTGCCTGAGAACAACATGCTGCGGAAGAAGCATGCCACGTTATTGGAGTTTGTCGAGGGGGCGATTCGGACTCCGCTGAGTTTTGCGCCGGGGTCGCAGTATCAATACTCCAGCATGGCCATTCTGCTGGCGACTCGGGTGGCTGAGTTGATCAGCGGAGTGAGTATTCTCGAACTGATGGATCGGACTGTGTTTCAACCGTTGGGGGTGAAGCATTCCGTCCTCGGGCTGGGGAAGTTTAAACTGGATGATTTGGTTCCCGTGCAGACGGAGTTTGCGGCTCCCGAGGCCGGGGCGGGGGATCCTTCGGCGAAGGACTGGGACTGGAATAGCCTCTACTGGCGGAAGCTCGGGGCGCCGTGGGGCGGCGTGAATTGTTCGGCTCCGGACCTGGGCAAGTTCATGGCCGAGTTTTTGTACGCGAAGGGTGCGGTCGTGAAACCGGAGACCGCCAAGTTGATGGTGACCAACCACAACAAACCGGGACAACTGCCCCGCGGTTTGGGGTTCGGTGTCGGTGCGGGAGTCGGATTTGGTTCGGGTAGTGCAAAATTGTCAGACAAGGCGTTCGGGCATACCGGATCGACCGGAACCATCGCCTGGGCCGATCCCGCCAGCGAGACCATCTGCGTCGTCCTGACATCTCTGCCCGGCCGAGCCATCCAACCTCATCCGCGGGAATTGGCCGCAGAGAAGGTGGCGGCGGCAATTGGTTGATTGGGATGCGTGAGATATTCCGGATTCTAGGGCTTCAGATCAAAATTGGCCGTGTTCGCTCCTGCCTTCACCGAAAACTTCAAATCAGACTTCAACTCAGAACGGTATTTCTCAGGGATATCACTCTTCGGGGCGGCTGACGGTGGTGCCGACAAGGGGGGAGGAGCCGCTGGCGGAATCACAGTGACCTTGTAGTCTCCAACGGGCAACGTAGCGGTCAGTTTGTATTCCCCCGTGGCACTCAACGGCGAACCAGACGCTACACCCAGAGTCGAGGAACTGAAGGCAATGTAACCGCTGCCGAGCGGCTTGGATTGCAGCGTGACGGTCCCCGTCACGCTGCCAGTGGGCCCCTTACTTCCAGATCCGCATCCCATGAATCCAAGGCACAGCAGAGACACCAGAAGGGGCAGACTCCAGCGGTTCTGATAGTTACCAGAAAACATGCGGCAGGCCTGTTGCACACGAGATGAAAGACGATTCAGTACCGGCATGGATCGTTGTTCCCAATTTCAACTAGAATTCGCCCAGGACCTGTCCATCGCCTTTGGAGGCCAGGTTCAATAGATTCGGAAACGCCATATTTTCCGACAGGAAGCGGACACTGCCATCTCCGAGCAAGGCATGGATCCCGCCGACATGATAGGAATTGAGAATCGTGTTCGCGGAGTAGGGGACGTCCGAAAACGGCGTAACAGGTACCTGAGTATTGATCGCATATTTGACGGTCGTCAAACCGTTGTAAAACATATTGCTGCCCGCCGTCAGGGCAGGGACCGCATCCGGCAGACTGGCACCTGGCCACCCCCCTGTGTAATTGGATCGCACGTCGGTCTTCACCCCGCCGACCAGCACCGCCCCGGATTGTTCCGCGACGACCATGACATTAGACGACCCGTCAGTCATATCGCGAATATTGAAGGACTGGGCGGAAGGCAGCGTTCCATTATTGCAAAAAAAGCCGTGACTCGCCTGCGGTGAACAGGCCGAAGCCGCACCTCCCGGATCAGGATAGGCTCCCGCGATTCCGACATAATCGATCATCTGCCCACCCAGGTCGTTCGTGCAATTCGGCGGATTCGACAGCGGATCCCAAGGACTCGTCGGGCACTTGAAGACAGGAATGATCAGTTTCTGGAAAACTTGATTGCCGTTGCTGAAGGGGTAGGACGCGTAGGCGCTGAAGCTGCCCCCGACGAAGTTCAGCTTATTGTAGACCGGCGCCTGATCAATAAAGGGCAGAATGAAGGTCCGCCAGTTGGTTCCCGCACACAACGGACAGGCACTGGGAAGCAATCCGTAAATGGCCCCGGGTGGAAACTTGTTATGGGTGTCGTGGTAGTTGGCCAGGGTCAGGCCAATTTGCTTGAGCTGACTCTTGCATTGGGTCCTCCGAGCGGCCTCGCGAGCCTGCTGGACTGCAGGTAGCAGCAAAGCAATCAGAACGGCAATGATCGCAATGACCACCAGTAACTCGATCAGCGTAAAGCCTCGTTTTTTCATGCGATTTCCCCGAGAAACTGGCCCGCAAGAATATAAGTTCGAAAGTACAACAAATCAGAAATAGAATACCAATGGAGAGGGCGTCGATCGCGATTGCATTAGCCTTCCGACTGTACTGACGTAGATTGTCTACAATCGACAATATGATTGTAGACAATCTGGAATCGGAGTGCAATCGGCGCCGGCGAGCAGGCGGCTAGACTGACGATGTGGTGGCGCTCTAAACCGCGCGACACAGTCGAGTTCACTTGATGAGGGCGGTGGTCCAGTAGCGACGCGAGACTCGCGGGGTGCTAAAATCGTGGCACTTTAGCGAGATTTGATTTGGTCTCGAAGCAACGAGTCCGCACTCTCCTCAACCAACAAAATACGATCGAGTCACCAGGGTATGAGTTTAGAACATAAGGCCGAAGAAATTGCACCCTTCGGCGAGTTCATCCGCAGGCTGCTGTTTTTCGGAGCCATTGCCGGTGGCATCATATTCCTGGCGTTGGGAATGGGAGTCTGTGGATATCATTACTTCGGTCAGTTGTCCTGGATCGATGCGCTCGTCAATGCGGCAATGATCCTGGGTGGCATGGGGCCCGTTGACAAAGTCGAATCGATCGAAGGCAAACTGTTCGCCACGTTTTACGCGCTATTCAGTGGGCTGGTCTTCGTCGCCTCGTTCAGCCTCATGGTCACACCGGTCGCCCACCGCGTCTTGCACAAATTTCATGTGGATGACGACGACCTGCCACAGGACGAACCGCCGAAGAAGTGATTGACGTAGGATAGGCATCATGCCTGTCATTCTTAAAACAAAATTGACAGGCTGGAAGCCTATCCCACGGACGAAATGCCATTTCTCAACCGGCCGGTGTATACTCCCAGTTGAACTGCCTATCCCGTTGATTGACCACAAAAAATGTTCCCAGGAGTTGTGAGATGCCTTCGTGCTCGCGATCGTTGATCGGTTCCCTGGTGTTGCTGACCGCCGCCGTCGCTTGGGCAGCAGATTTCCCCAGTATTGAAAAACTGCCTTCGCATCCCGGCTTGCCCGATCCGCTGGTGATGCTCAACGGCGAAAAAGTAGCCACCGCGGAGCAATGGAGGCAGCAGCGACGCCCCGAACTGAAGGCACTCTTCCAGCACTATATGTATGGGTACTTGCCGGCCGCTCCCGACAAGATCACGTCGACAGTTGAAGTCGAAGACGCGAAGTACTTCGGTGGCAAGGCGACGAAGAAGCAGGTGAGTATCAAGTATCATCCCGATGCTCCGGTGATTAACTTGCTGCTGATTGTACCTAACCAGCGAACTCAGCCGGCCGGCGTGTTCATCGGGATCAACTTCTGCGGCAACCATACCGTCGTCAAGGATCCGGCGATTCCCTTGCCAACGACATGGATCTACAAGTCGTGCCCGGGATGTGAGAACGAAAAAGCGACCGATGCCGGCCGCGGCGGTCAGGCGGATGTCTGGAATGCGGAACAGACGATCGATCGCGGGTACGCGCTCGCGACCTTCTACAACGGTGACCTCGATCCAGACTTTCCTGACTTCACCAACGGAGTCCACCCGCACTACTTGAAGCCGGGCCAAACGACACCGAAATCCGACGACTGGGGCGCCGTTGCGGCTTGGGCGTGGGGAGCACAGCGCGTGGTTGACTACCTCTATACAAACAAAGATATCGATCGGGATCGCATTGCGCTCGTGGGACATTCCCGTCTCGGTAAGGCGACTCTCTTAGCAGGGGCCCTCGACGAGCGGATCAAATTGATCATCCCGCTGCAGGCCGGATGTGGCGGCACTGCACCGAGTCGTGGCAAGGTCGGTGAATCGGTAAAGCAGATTAACGATCGCTTTCCGCACTGGTTCGATGATGAGTTCACCAAGTTCAATGAGCACCCCGATCGCCTGCCGTTCGACCAGAATTGCCTGGTCGCCCTGTGCGCCCCGCGACCCGTCTTGTTTGCAAATGCCGTCGAAGACACCTGGGCCAATCCAGACGGCCAGTTCGAAGTCTTGAAAGCGGCCGCCCCGGTCTACCGCTTCCTCAAAGCGGGGGACCTGGGTGCCGACCACCCGCCGGAAATTGGCAAGCTGCTGGATTCGCAGTTGGGATATTTCATCCGAGCCGGCAAGCACTCGATGACCAAGGAAGACTGGCTGGCATTCCTGGCCTTCGCCGACAAGCATTTTGGCAAGCCAACCGTGAAGTAGAACGAGAATGTAGCAGAACTCGCCAAGAGTTCTGGTCGCACTAGAGGTTGCCTCCAAAACGCTTGGTGGGTTCTCCAAGTTTGGTCTAGTCGCCAGTCTCAATTTAGGAGCTCTATCCACAGATTTCGCAGATGACGCAGATGAAGAATTGGAATTCAATCTGTGTCATCTGCGAAATCTGTGGATAGTCCTTCTTCTAAACTCAATCCTCGATCGCGTTTCCCAGACACGCCACTTGTTGCAATTGCCCGAAGCGATTCTGCAGGTTCATCTTGCGTTCGAGTAGTGGTTTTCGATACAAACCGGAAACTCAAGAACTTGGGCCGGAAAAATCTGGCCTGAGCTGACCCACACAGTAGCTGTTATCGCGAAGAAGGCATGGATGCCATGATCCGATCGATTTGTGTCTGGCTCGTTCAATTTTGCGTGCGGCACATCACGTCCTGGCCTTGGCCTCGATTGCTCAGTGGCTTGGGTTGTGGATTCATTTTGCTGGGATTGCAGCAGCAATATCTGGCTCAATTGGGCAGTTCTCGCCCCGTGACCGCAGCCGCCTGGATCGTGATTGGCTTGGCTTGGTCATTGGCTTGGGGCCTGCGTCCAGCAGCCAGCGTCGGCGACAATAAAGCCCGCTTTGCCGGCAAGCTGGCTGTACCCGGTGTCCTTGTTGGACTTTGCCTGGTGATTCCCTGGTGCTGGGGATTGCACGAAGTCCTCTTGAATGATGCCATCCTCACTTCCCGTTCAGGACTGTTTGTCTACTCCGCCCTCTGGGCTGTGGTGACAGTGGGCTGTGCGGTCTGGTGCGTGGGGCGATTGTCTCTGATGCTCATCGCTGAGACTGGGGCAAGTTCGCAATTCACAGTTCGTCCTTCCGCCGCGTTTTTGTTTGGGATTTCGAGCGGTTTGGGACTCGGCCTGGCTGCGACTTGGGGCAGCCTGTACGTCACGGCGATCGCCGGCTGTGCGATTCTGTTGGGTGCTCAGGTTTGGCAACTCTTGCTGACTCGCAAGATCGCTTCGTCGTCGACTGCTTCAATCAGTGCCTCTTCGCAGTTCGCGTCGAACATCGGCCCATGGTCCGCGGCCAGTTCCTCGATCATCGCTGTCACATGCGGCGGGTTGGGACTCTGGACGATTCAGGTCCTGGAATTGTTACTGCCCGCAACGATCTTCACGTTATCCGCTACGGTGTCTGGTCTGCTGTTTGGAATGGCCATCGGTTGTCGGTTGACTCAACGGAATGCCGTTCCGCGACTAGGGCTGTCGGCGTGTGCGCACGCCTGGACCGTGTTGACGTTGCTGGGAATGTCGGCAGGCTTTTCGATGGTTGTGTTCCGACTCGTCACGCTGACTGGATCGGTTTCTCAGGTCTGGATGCTGCACAGCATCCGCTGGTTGCTGGTTGGGTGTTGCCTCGCACCATTAGGATTGATCTGGACTTGGGCGGTATCTCGGCTGGAGTCCGCGCCACAAGCACGTCCCGGTTCTGGACGACTGCCAGCATGGTGCAGCGGCGTGCTGCTGGCGCTCATTGGCGGGATGGTCACCGATGGTATTCTGGTGCCGAAATGCGGATTGAACCTGACGTGTTACGCGTGGCTCTGGGTCTTGGCATCAGCGAAACTAGTGGATGTGCTGCGGACGGGTGAATTGCCTCGAAACACATTGGTCCGAGGTTTCGCACTCGCCAGTCTATGCGTCCTGGCGATCGCTCCCACGATGAGCCGCGGTGTTCGTCCCGAACTGGCAGCCCGATTGTTGTTCGCCACCAATGTTTTCCTGGCCGATCAGGGCGGAACTCCGCAGCGAGAATTGCCCTTCCTGGATGAAGGCCGGCTGGAAACTCAGTTGGCCAGCGAACACGGCACTTATACCGTCTGGAAGTCCGCGGTAGCGCGACATCAAATACGAGAAAACGGTATCCCCCGTGGCAACCTCTCCACGAATACAGAATTCAGTCCTCAAGATACAGGTGAAGTTCTCCTATCACTGCTACCGCTGACGTTGCACGAAGCACCGCGACGTATTGCGATCCTGGGACTGGGCAGCAGTGTTCCGTTGCAGGCAGGCTTGGCTTCGCCCGTGCTGGAAGTCAACACGGTCGAGACCGATCCGCAACTGGTCTCGCTGTTGAAGCAAGTCACACGAAATACGGACGCGGGAGCCATCTGGCAGGACGAGCGTCTGACGGTCACCACGGCCGATCCGGCGTTGTGGGTCGTCGGGTCGAACGATCAGTATGATGTGGTCATCTCGAATCCTTCGCAATCGGCATTGGTCCAGAGTTCAGCCCTCTACACTCAAGAGTTCTACCGTCGCGCCGCCCGGCGACTGACCGCCGACGGAATCTTCTGTCAACGATTCCAATTCGTTGATTACGGTCCACGTCCGTTGCAAACCATGGCGGCGACACTACGCAGCGTTTTTCGACACGTGATGGCAGTCGAGACTGGCAGCGGCGAAGTGGCCTGGCTGGCGACCAACGCGGAATCGGGTTTGATTCGTCAGAACGTTGTCGATCGCATGCAGGCACCCCACGTGCGCGAACTGATGGCTCAAGTCGGCTGGGACTGGTCCGTGTTGCTGACTCTGGCCGCTTATGATGATTCCGGCCTGGAAAAGGTATTGGAAAAGGTAAGCCCGGGCTTGAACACGGCCAGCAATGGCCGCTTCTGTGCTCTCCTTCCCGGCGAATTGATGCGCTGGGCCGCGAAGTCCGAAGAAATCCAAAAGTCGCTGACCGTTCACGCCAGCAAGATTCTGAGCTGGGTCGGTGACGCCGGGACCGATGAAGACCTGTTGCGGAGGCTGGCAGAAGTCCGTGGCCAGCAAGAGTTGGTCGCGAAATTCCCCGACCAATACTGGGGCTATCGCAGCCAGGTGCGCAAGCAAATTTCGACTCGGCCGATGTCGCGAATTCAGCAGGCCAAGCACGAAGAGCACAAAGCCGATAAGTCGGCCGGGTTGCATCCGGATGACAAGCGCCGGTTGCGTTACTTCCAGCAACTCAGCAAGGCAATCCACGGGCAGCAGGCGGATGACGTCGTCCAACTGGCGGCGTTTGCCGCGCCCTATGATCCACTGGTGAGCCTGTTTATGCACCAGGAAGTGGCCGAAATTGCTGCTCAGGTCCCCAGCCTGCCGCCCGGTTTCGAACTGACGCACCGCTTGCACATGATCTATTACTCGCCCAGCTTCGACACATCGGTTCGCAATCCGCTCACGGTGCTGCGATTGGTGTTGGAGAAACCGGAATGCGTGGCGTCCAACGCAGCCCGCTGGGACGTAATCAACGGAATGCTGGAGATCCTGCAAATCCGCTGGGAGCAGCGTGGTAACTTGCCGTCGAGTAATGCGCGCATGGTCGCTCGTGACGTCGAAGAGAATATCGTACTCGTGGAACGCACGCTGGAAGAACTACCGAAGTTGCGGGCCGATGTCGGACTTTCAGCCGAAGATTGGGACGCGCGGAAACGCAGCATCGAACGCAACCTGCTCCGTCCGTTACGCGGCTATCGCGAACGCCTGCAACCGATGGCCGCCAAGCAGCGATTTGATACTGCTGAGGCCCAGCAGGACGGTACCTTGCCCTCTGCTGAGGACCTGCAGTTTCCCGGTGCGAATGCCGTCGCCAACTAATCAATTTATATTGACGAGGCGAGCCGGGCGGCGTAAGCCCCCGGTTTCCGTGGCCGACGCTGCTAGCGTCAGCGCAATCATCCATTGTCTGAGACGAAGAATCCGGGGGCTTACGCCGCCCG
>JAQGHS010000108.1 GCA_028291605.1 Planctomycetaceae bacterium
CTGCTCATTATGGAGCGCAACGGTTACCCGGAAGAGACCTACTACACCTTCTCCTACAGTCCAGTCCCCGACGATGAAGGTACGCCGGGCGGTATCATTTGTGCCAACACAGATGACACGCGCCGGATCATCGGCGAACGCCAGCTGGCACTACTGCGCGAACTGGCCACGCAAACCGTCGATGCGCGGACCTTCGACGAAGCCTGTGCTCGCTGCGCCCTCGCGTTGGAAACCAATCTCCGCGACATCCCGTTTGCCTTGATCTATTTGTTTGATCCCGATCAGAACTGCTTTGTACTCGGCGGTACTTCAGGCATTACTCAGAATCTGTCCCAGATTCCCAAGTCGGTCTCGCAGGCCCTCCAACAGGACTGGCCGTTCGCCGAGGTGCTCGCGAAGAATCAGACCCGGATCATTACCAACCTCTCCTCGATTGAGGGTTGCCTGCCGACAACCGTCTGGCAAAAGAAACCGACGCAAGCCGTCGCCGTTCCGATTGCTCCTTCCGGACAGTATGGAAAATCAGGTGTTTTGGTCGTCGGACTGAACCCTTTTCGATTGTTTGACGATCCCTATCGAGCGTTCATCGATCTCGTGGCATCTCAGATCTCGGCCAGTATTGCTAACGCTCAGGCTTATGAGGCAGAACGCCGGCGTGCGGAAGTTCTCGCGGAATTGGATCGCGCTAAGACGACGTTCTTTTCCAACGTCAGCCACGAATTTCGCACACCGCTGACCTTGATGCTGGGGCCCCTGGAAGATCTGCTCCGCAGGCCCAAGAATAAACTGTCTGGCGAAGACCAGGAACTGATTGCCGTCATCCATCGCAATGGACAGCGACTGCTGAAGCTGGTCAACGGGCTGCTCGATTTCTCCCGCATCGAAGCCGGCCGCGTAAAGGCCACCTACCAGGCGGTTGATCTGGCCGCCTTGACGACGGATCTCTCCAGCATTTTCCGTTCGGCTGTCGAAAAGGCCGGACTCAAGCTGATTATCGATTGTCCCGCCTTGCCCGAACCGGTGTATGTCGATCCCGAGATGTGGGAGAAGATTGTTCTGAATCTCCTGTCGAACGCTTACAAGTACACCATGCACGGGCAGATTACGGTCACGCTGCGACAGGCGGGCCGCACCGTGGATTTCGAAGTTCAGGACACTGGCACGGGCATCAAGGCCGAGGAACTACCGAAACTCTTCAATCGTTTTCACCGCATCGAAGGAGCACAGGGACGAACTCACGAGGGGACCGGAATCGGTCTGGCGCTGGTCCAGGAACTGACGAAGCTCATCGGTGGCTCAGTGACCGTCGAAAGTGAATATGGGCAGGGGACCACATTCCGCGTGAGCATCCCCATGGGGCGCGATCACCTGCCGCCTGGCCAGATCAACACTGCTGGAGAGACCGGATTGATGTCTCTGGGGGCCAGTGGCTTTCTCAATGAGTTGTGGGCCTGGTTGCCGGCCGAAAATCATCCCCTGGGAGACGAGGCCGCGGCGGACAAGCTGCCTCACGCTATTGACGCTGCTCACTCCACGCCCCTGACGGCTGCAGTGCCGAAAGCACCCAAATCGCGCGTCATTCTGGCGGATGACAACGCCGACATGCGCGAATATGTCCGCCGGATGTTGGCGCCTTCCTATGAAGTGATTGCTGTGGTTGACGGGGAACAGGCATTGCAGGCCGCGCTGGCTCAAGTACCCGATCTCGTGTTGACCGACATCATGATGCCCAATCTCGATGGCATCGGATTGCTCAAGGCGTTGCGGGCTGAGCCGCGAACGGCGTCGGTACCAGTCGTCCTGTTATCTGCCCGTGCGGGCGAGGAAGCACGCGTTGAGGGGCTGGAAGCTGGGGCCGACGACTATCTGATCAAACCCTTCAGCGCTCGCGAATTGCTGGCCCGCATTGGCGGAACATTGGCCTTGTCCAAATTGCGGCAGGAGGCCAGTGAGACGCTGCGTGAAAGCGAAGAACGGTTCCGCCTGATGGCCGATAATGCTCCCATGATGGTGGGCATGACCGAGCCGGACGGCAGTTGCTCGTTCCTCAGCAAATCGTGGTATGAATTTACCGGGACCAAAACCACTCAAGGCATGGGATGGGGATGGCTCAATTCCGTTCATCCTGACGATCGCGCTGCGGCCCGTGCCAACTTCCTGGCAGCCAGCAGTCGCTTTGAACCCTGCGATTTGGAATTTCGCGTTCGCCGCAGTGATGGCGAATACCGTTGGGCCCTGGCGGCCCTCGCCCCGCGGTTTTCGGCAGACGGAAGGTTCATGGGTTATATCGGGTCAGCGATCGATATCACCGATCGCAAGCACTTTGAGGACATTCTCACAGAGGCCGATCGTCGCAAGGACGAGTTCCTCGCCACCCTGGCGCACGAACTCAGAAATCCCCTGGCGCCGCTCCGCAATGGACTCCACATTCTCCGGCTGGCCAACGACGATCGCGAGGTACTCTCCGAGACCCGCGAAATGATGGACCGGCAATTGCAACAGATGATTCGTCTGATCGATGACCTGTTGGACGTCAGCCGGATCAGCCGGGGCAAGATTGAGTTGCGGCGCGAGGTCACGGATCTCAAGGTCGCGGTGCTGAATGCGGCAGAAACGAGTCGACCGCTCATCGAACAGGCGGGGCACGAGCTGAAGATTGAATTACAGCCGGAGCCAGTGTTAGTTTATGGAGATGTCACCCGATTGTCGCAGGCCTTCAGCAATCTGCTGAACAACGCCGCCAAGTTCACCAGGCCAGGCGGCAAGATCCGGCTGCGGGTCGAACGCGACAATGGGCATGTCGTCATTTCGGTTGCCGACAGCGGGATTGGAATTCCGGCTCATCTGCAATCCTCAATTTTTGAAATGTTTATGCAGGTCGACCAGTCTCTGGAAAAGATCCAGGGGGGCCTTGGCGTGGGCCTGACGATTGTCAAACGCCTCGTGGAAATGCATGACGGGACAGTTGATGTCCATAGTGAGGGTCAGGACCAGGGCAGCACGTTTACCGTGCGCCTGCCGATCGCCGGGCCGCAACAAGGAGAACATCCTGTGACTACCAATGATGACAAATCAATCGCTGCGGAGAATCGCCAACGGGTTCTCGTCGTGGACGACAATAAAGATTCCGCGCAGACCCTGGCCATGATGCTTAAGATCATGGGGAACGATGTGCGTACCGCCCATGACGGACTGGAAGCCATTGAAAAGGCCCAGGAATATCTGCCCAATGTGATTCTGCTCGATCTCGGCATGCCGAAGCTGAACGGCTATGATGTCTGCCGCAGGATTCGCGAACAGGCGTGGGGGGCGAAGATGGACATCATCGCCTTAACCGGATGGGGCCAGGCCGAAGACCGGCAGCGGACGAAAGAGGCTGGTTTTGACCATCACTTGGTCAAACCAGTTGATGTCGCTCGATTGAAAGAACTCTTGGACGAAGCGGCAGCCCAACCTCCGGAGCCTCAAGCCACCTAGAACACCTGACAAAACTCATAGGACACGGAACTAAACTTTGCATTTCTTCGTGCTCTTTGTGGCCTTCTTTAAAAAAGAGATTTGGAACAGAAGGTCACAAAGGGCACGAAGTCCAGCTTTGTGAAAGGCTCCTTTGCTTGTCTGAAATCAGTTTTGTTGGGCGTGTTTTAGACAACCCTCGTAGCCCGACCGACATGCCCGAGTCATAGAGTCGTGCGAGAGTAGGATGACAGAATTTCGCATATGGACCTCGGTGTGAACCCTTTTGCCGCCTTATCGCTCATCGTGGCGCCAGCGATTCTCACCAATGCGTCATCCGTACTCATTATGAGTACCAGCAATCGATTGGCCCGCGCGGTCGATCGAGCTCGCGAGCTCTCCAAACAACTCGAGGCCGCGTCTGATTACTCATCGCCTGAATCCAGCCGACGGCTGCGCGAACTGCAAGCCGCCGAAACACGAGCGCTGCTGTTGCTACGAGGGTTACGCAGCTTCTACGTGGCCTTGGGAAGCTTCGCAATGGCCGCGCTGATCTCCCTCCTGGGAGCAGTCTTGGTGCCCCTGAAAGTGGGGGTGACGGTCCAACTGCTCGAGGTCGCCGGCGTGATTGCGGGACTGATTGCGGTTGGATCGCTGGTCTACGGATCGGCATTGTTGCTGCGTGAGACACGGATTGCAGTCCAAGTGCTCAGCGATCGCGTCGCCACGGTTCGCGCCCGAGCCGGATCAAAGTCCGGCTGAATCGAAGAGCATATCCCCGAACCGATCAGCGAGGGGGCGCGGGCGACCCAAGATCTGCCGGCTCCCTCATCCGCGGCCCACTGAAGACCCTCAAGTCAGAGACTTTCGGGTCAAGATGAGGGGCGGCAGATCGGTCTACAGCCCAAGCAGCAGCCTGGGCTGAATGACGCAGCGATTCCATTCTAATGAACTACGCAAATCGAATTCTCGATTGCGATGCCGGGCATCAAGTCTAACACAGCGTGTGTCGCTAACTGCTTGACATAATATGATTTAGCGCGCCCGTGAAGAATCACCCGGTCGGCATTCCGAGCAATATTCAAGTCTCGAACCTGACGAAATGTCAGCGTATCGATGCGTCGAGTCAGCTCACAATCGGCCGTTCGATCGGGCAATTCAGAGTGTCCGAGAGACGTCTCGGGGACAGGTAAGTCGATCGTTGCCGTGTTGTTCATGGTGGTTGAAAATTCGTTGAAATAAAGGGGGAGTTACTTCTTGAAAACACCCTGTCGAAGATGATCGATCAGCAGTCAGGCTGACCGCCGAGCAACCAGCTCGTACAGTGGTGTTCTGCACGAACTGCTCAGTTCCTTGATCACCGGAGTTAGAGACGCAAACGATATACCCTGATCGCCATTTTGTCTGGCAAGCATTGTCATTCGGCCTTGCGAATGCAGTCGCTTGACAATCAGGTTCAGGTATGTCGTGAATCGTGATTCACTGAACGCCGACCATAATTCACCGCAGCCCTCGCAGACATCCTAATTTGACGCTTCGATTGAGAGCTGCAGAATCTGCGTTCGCCAGAACGTGATGAACTGGCCGCCCGGAAGCAGCATCACAACCGCCAATGGTTCGCCCCGCTGGGCTTTCAGCTCCACAAACACAGCTCGGACGCATTTCCATGACGAAACCCACGGACGCAACTCGACCAGATACGTTTGTCCGACGGATAAATCATCAAACGGAATCGAACTGGGCAACGGCGATAAGGTGATTGGAGCCATGACTTGAGCCTCGAAGCTGCGTAACCACGAGAGTATTGGAATTGAGTTACCACGCCGTTCTGAGAGATGCCCAACCGCGGGTACCTATTTCATCAAAATCGGAATTCACTGGAATTCAGGCCTGTGGCAGAGCGACCGTCTCCGCTCCTGCCTCCGCCAGAATCCGGCCCGCCTGTGCCAACCGATCCTCTGCATTATCGCTGTGGTCTTCTACTGCAACGAGTAGCTTACCCTCAGTCACCGCGTGGTCGTAAAAGCGAGCCAACTCATCCTGCACGCCACGCCCCATCAGCGAGCCGATGAAGCTACCTGCCATGCCACCAGTCCAGGCTGCCGGACCTTCAGAAGCCAATAGAGGAACACCACCCGAAGCGAACGCGGTTGCCACTACGACCATTCCGCCCAGTGTTGAGCCAATCTTGCTGCCAAAATCGGCCGCTGAAAACTCGCCGCGAGGACCGTGTTGATGGTCGTATTCCTCAAAACTCCGCTCTTTCGATTCGTCCGAACAGATGACGGTGATTTTGTCGCGGGTGAATCCAACAACCAGCAAGTTTGAGACTGCCGTCCGAGTTTGCTCCACCGAGTTGAAAATCCCCAGTTGAATCGACGCCGGGATGTCTTCCGCATAGACAGAATCAGATTCAGACATGATGGCCCTTCTGTGCATGGTACGCCGGATCATTCCACCCCATCGAACTTGATCATTCCGATGGTCGTGCAATCTTATGGCAAACAGAATGCCAAGCCCCAAGGAATTGGAGACCGTGTCACGAGCCGAGGATCGCACCTCGTCATTCCCGACACTTATAGGGTCAGCCCGCTTGCCTGTCTGCGAGTTCCAAAACCGAAAACGTGTCAAATCGCGACCCCGACTGTCGTGATTTGCCTCAGCTAGATCACGGATTTGGCTGCCGGAATGAATTGAAAACGGCCAAGACCTGCCATTCGACAGTTGAAGTTCTTCATCACACCTTAACGGGCTTGGAACTTCTCTGATCGGCCAGCGGTCAATGTGCGCGACCACGTCCCAAATACACACAGCGCCGTTACTTAATTCTATTGGCAGCCCGATCAAGCAACCTTCAGTCCCAGTAGAAAACGAGCTCCTTGGTATACCCGCCGAGGCCGCCAGATAACGTTCTTCGCAGCAGCGGAGAGATTTCATTGGCGGTGTCTGACGATGCCGCAACTCCGCAATTCCATTCGAGAACGGACCACTCGCCCTGCGTATTGAAACACACTTTTTCGTGTGCAACAGACCGAATTGACCGGCCTTCAACGGCCTGATTGGCACACGAAATGCCTAAGTCAAATCTTACTTCCCGTCCAGAATTCCTGGTGTTCGGGGAGACTTCTTGATCCTGAAGTTCCAGCAGGAACTTTCAGCACGACAGCCTCAAACCGCTTGTGAGATCAACGATACCTTTCGGAGGGAAACTCATGCGCTTACCAATCTTATTGCTGCTGACCGTGGCCTTGGCTGCAGGATGTGAACAGGGGCCACAAACGGTTCACACCACCAATAAACCAGTTACTTCGCCCAGTACGGATCACACCGCGCCTGCCGTTCAGCCGGCTGGGTCGGAATCCAAGCCGGCTGCTCATCAAACAGCCGCAGAACCCGCCGCAGACAACACGGCGGTGAATGCTCGTGATAAAGATCCGGTAGCCAAGTCACCCCTCGATCAGAGTGAAGCGCCTGAGGATCTGAAGGTGACAGCGGATATTCGGAAAAAGGTTCTGGAACAGCCCGATTTCTCGGTCGATGCCCGCAACGTCAAGATCATCACAACTGCTGATGGCAAGGTAACTCTACGTGGCCCGGTGAAGACCGAATCCGAACGCGACATCATCAATAAAATCGCTCGCCTGGTCGCGGGTGAAGACAAGGTGGACTCGCAGTTGGAAATTGCACCCTAAACGGCAGCGTCAGTGATGCCTGCGGACATATTCAAAAAGACTTGCCAATTTTCGTCATCTTATGACACCAGGAGACAGATCATGTCCAGCGTATATTGCCTCGTGAAAGACAATGCCCAAGCGAATAAGGTTGCCGATCGGCTGCGGATCAGCGGGTTCTCGGCCAATGACATCTCTGCGATCTTTCCAGACAAGGCGGGAACGCGTGACTTCGTCACAAAGAATTCCACCAAGACGCCGGAAGGCGTAGCCGTCGGTGCCGGTACCGGAGCGATCATCGGTGGAGCGCTCGGCTGGATGGCCGGGATCGGTGCGCTCGCCATTCCGGGCGTGGGGCCATTGATTGCTGCAGGCCCCATTATGGCAGCCCTGTCGGGAGTCGCCGCCGGCGGAGCACTGGGTGGACTTTCAGGAGCCTTGGTCGGCATGGGAATTCCCGAATACGAGGCACAACGTTACGAGGGCAAGATCAAGGAAGGGCAGATCCTGATTGCCGTGCATGCCGATACCAGCGAAGAAGCCGCTCGCGCTCGCGAGATCTTCACTGAAGAGCATGCCGAAGCGATCTCGACCGGAGCCGAAGCGGCGGTGCCGCACAGCTCACGATAAACAACCTTCTGCGAAGAATGCCCGTTGGATATGGGGTGGAAGAGATGCTCTCCACCCCATATCCGCATTCGGCGATTAATGTGCATATACGTTCGTGCAAAGTCTTCTAATCTCGTCTGCTAGCCAAAACTGAGATCGGCAGACAAAATCGTTTGAGTCGCCTATCTGCGGCAGCTTCAGGCAGCCGCTCATTGCATACGCACTGTTGCGTTGGAAGCACCCGCGGGTTTGTGCGCAGCACCGCACCTCGTGGTTGCCAGTCTCTGGTCACGAAAGAGGGGAACTAGAATGAGTCACAAGCTGATCGTCGTAACTGGCCTGTTGGCGGCGTTGGTCGCTATCACATTCGACACCAATGTCGCGGAAGCTCGCTGTTGCCGAGCCCGCCGCTCCTGTGGCGGCTACAACCAGGGATATGGTTGCAATACGGGATGTAACACGGGCTATCAAAACAATTGTTCGACCGGAGCCTGCCAGGTCGCCCCCGGACAATTGATGGCTCAACCAGGACAATCCGCAGCACCTGCAGCAGCGCCGCAGGCGGAAGTCGTCGCTCCTCCGCCACCGGAAGCCGCTCCTGCTCCCGCCCCGGCCCCGGCGCCTGAATCGGCGAAGGTCAAACCCGAAGGTGAATAGGATGACAACCAGTAGCACGCGAAACACTTGATTACTTTGTCATCTGCCGCTTGTCGGGTGCGCTCTTCACAGCGGGCGTGCTTCGACAAGTGGTTTGTTCTTTCCGCTTGGTGAACTTGTACCGGCGGTCGCATCGAACTGAAGCCGGCCTCCCAACGCGATCTTCAGAAACACGCGGACTTTTCTGTCAATCTGAATGCCCCTTTTTGTGTCGTCGGTACGGCAATTGCATTTTAGGAATCATGCAAGGTACTTCGGTGCGCCACTCTCATTTGGAATTAAGGAGCATTGCAATGGCAGGTAAAGCCCAGGAAATCAAAGGCAAGATCGAGCAATCCCTTGGCAAGCTGACGAAGAACGCCAAGCTGCAAACCAAAGGTGAGATCGATCAAGCGGCTGGCCAGGCAAAACAGGCCGCCACCCGAACCCATCGCGAGACCAACAAGGCCGTTAATCAGGCCGCTCGCGCCGCCAAACAAAATCTGAAATAGACCGTCTTGTTGATTGTTTAGTGAACTCCGGGCGTCTGGAATCAGGCGGTCGGAGTTTTTGCGTCTTTGCACGGACAACTCGTCACGCCTCGCAGATTTCGTGACGCCGATTGGTTTAGCGTCGTGTGGAGCCTGAAACAGGTATGGTCTGCCAACATCCGACTTGATAGCCAGTCAGTCACCGCAAATGCCCTCTCTCTTAGCTGCCGATGACCAGCGAAGGTGTGCCAGAACATAACGGAACTGCAGTGCGAAGGCCCATTTCGCTTGTTTGGTTTCATTCGACCGCATCCCAGACGAATCATTCGCATAGATCGACTTGACTGCCCACCGCCCCGAGCGAGCGCCCGCTTCGCATTGATCCCGCGGTACAGCGTTTGCGAAGGTTACGTTGAGTTGGTCGTCTCGATTTTTACTAAAGTCAATCTCGGTATCCGCGATCGTTCGTTACTAATGGTGACAACCATTATGGAACGTGAGGGAGACCCAATTGGTGCGCGCCGTTATGAGACCGCAATTAAGGAAGTGATAAGATGGTTGGCTTTTCTTGGAACAGCTGGGTCGTTGCTCTACGTCAAATCGGGCGCAATCCAACCCGTCGTCCACGTGCCATCAAGATGGCGCGCGTTGAGGGTTTAGAAGATCGCGCGCTGCTGACAGCGAATCTCCCGGTCGCGGTCAACGATACCTATCAAGTGACTGCCGACACGACGCTGAATAGTCCTACTAGTGTGCTGGACAACGATACCGACATTGATGGTGACACCATCGATCAGGTTGCGCTGAACAGCAACGTCTCACACGGCACCTTAAGTCTCGCAACCGACGGAACGTTTGCCTATACGCCTGACACAGGATTTAGCGGCGTCGACTCATTCACGTATTTTGCCAGGGATTCCGCGGACTCCGAGAACAGTGCCAGCCCCGCGACCGTCACGCTCAACGTCGGTAGCTCCAATCACGCACCGGTAGCCCGTCCGATCACCATCAATGTCGCGGCTGATACCCCGTTTAGTGGCGGTTTGACCGGAACCGACAGTGACAATGATTCGCTAACCTTTTCCGCGGGTAGCACTCAAGCCTCACACGGTGCGGCGACCATCAATTCAGACGGCTCATTCACCTATTCCCCAGGCTCGGGTTATATCGGTCCCGACTCGTTCTCCTTTAAAGTGAACGACGGTACGACAAATAGTGCGGACGCGCTGGTCACGGTCAATGTCGGATCCGGGGCCGATCATGCGCCCACCGCAACATCAATCAGCATCAACGTTGCCACCGACACGCAGTTTGCAGGTGCATTGAGCGGAAATGATGTTGATGGTGTTCCTCTGACATTTTCCCAAGGCCACACATTGGCCGCACACGGAACAGTTTCCATCAGTCAGAATGGCAACTTCACTTATACCCCCAACGTCGGCTATACCGGCGCGGACTCCTTCTCATTCGCGGCCAGTGACGGTACCTTCAGCAGCACCAACGACGGAATCGTCTCAGTCCAGGTGGCTAATCCCACAGGAGGGAACACCGCTCCGGTGGCCAATGCCATTAGTATCCACGTCGGTCTCAACACGACATTTGTCGGTGGATTGTCAGGCAGCGATGCGGATGGCGATCCCTTGACCTTCTCCACGGGCAGTATTGCCGCCCAGCACGGTTCGCTCGGAATTAATTCCAATGGGACTTTTAATTACACGCCGAACACGGGCTATGTCGGCAGTGATTCGTTTTCCTTTAAGGTAAACGACGGGACTATCAATAGCGCCGATGCGCTGGTTTCAGTCACGGTTGGTGGCACAACGAACCATCCGCCCGTCGCCGCCCCGGTGACCATCAACGACGTTCCGATGAATACGTCGTTCAGTGGAACCTTGCAGGGTTCGGATTCTGACGGTGATGCATTGACGTTCTCTGCCGGCAGCACAGCGCCTGCTCATGGCACGGTGCAAATCAGCGCCAATGGCGCGTTCAATTACACGCCCAATAACGGTTTCACGGGCACCGATTCCTTCTCCTTTAAAGTCAACGATGGGACGGTCAACAGTGCCGACGCGCTCGTGACATTGCATATCAGTGGCTCGGGCTCGCAGAACACACCACCGGTGGCCACGGCCGTCAACATCAACGTGGGCTTGAATACCACGTTTATCGGGGGCTTGTCCGGCACAGATGCCGACGGCGACCCGCTCACCTTTTCGGCCGGCAGCACTGCTGCCGCACATGGCACGCTGAATATCAACGCGAATGGCTCGTTTACGTATACTCCTAACAACAACTATACCGGCAGTGACGCGTTCTCTTTTAAGGTGAATGATGGAACGGTCAATAGTGCGGACGCGCTGGTCTCGATCCAGGTAGGAACAGCGTCCAATACGCCGCCCGTCGCGAACCCGGTCAGCATTGGCGTCGCCTTCAACACAACGTTTATCGGTAGTCTCACGGGGAGTGATGTCGATGGCGATCCACTGACGTTCTCTGCCGGCAGTACGGCCGCGGCTCACGGCACCTTGAACATTAATGCGAATGGCACCTTCAGCTATACACCGAATAACGGCTATAGCGGAAGTGACTCATTCTCCTTCAAAGTGAATGACGGCACGACAAATAGCGCCGACGCGCTGGTCTCCGTGCAGGTCGGCACCTCGTCCAATACTCCGCCGGTTGCCAACCCGATCAGTATTACTGTCGCCATGAACACGACGTTCACGGGAGGCCTGAGTGGCAGCGATGCCGACGGCGACCCGTTGACGTTCCTGGCCGGGACGATCACTGCCAGTCACGGGGCCGTACACATCAACACGAACGGGTCGTTTACCTACACTCCCAACACAGGGTATGTCGGTAGTGATACGTTCTCGTTCAAAGTGAACGACGGCACTGTCAACAGTTCCAACGGGATCGTTTCGGTCCAGATCATCGCGACCGGCAATTCGCCCCCCGTGGCGACTCCGGTCAGTATCAGCGTCGGGATGAATACCACCTTCAGCGGTTTCCTCTCGGGCACTGATGCCGATGGCGACCCGCTGACGTTTGCAGCGGGCAATACGCACCCCGCGCATGGCACGGTGAATATCGCCTCGAACGGGTCATTTACTTATACCCCCAATGCCAACTTTACCGGCAGTGATTCGTTCTCCTTCAGAGTGAACGACGGCACCATCAACAGTGCGGACGCACTCGTTTCGATCCAGGTCGGAACGGCGGCCAATACTCCACCGACTGCGAATTCGACCAGTATTAGTGTGGGCCTGAATACATTATTCGCAGGAACACTCTCCGGTTCTGATGTCGATGGTGATCCGCTGACGTTCTCCGCGGGCTCGACTTCCGCAGCGCACGGTTCGGTCATCATCAGCTCAGACGGATCCTTCTTTTACAATCCGGCGCCAGGCTATACCGGTAGCGATATTTTCTCCTTCAAAGTCAATGACGGTACTGCGAATAGTGCTGACGGCTTCGTCTTCGTAAGTGTCGGAAGCGGCACAAATACGCCGCCCGTGGCGAATTCTGCGAATATCGGCGTCGCATTAAACACGACGTTCCATGGCACGCTGACCGCTTTCGATGCTGACCAGGACATCCTGGTCTTCTCGGCTGGCGGTATTGCGGCAATTCACGGTACGGTCATCATCAATGCCAATGGATCGTTTACCTATACTCCGGACACAGGCTTTACTGGCAGTGACGAGTTCTCCTTCAAGGTGAATGACGGCACCGTCGACAGTGCTGATGCGTTGATCTCGGTCACAGTTGGTACAGCCTCGAATACACCACCCGTGGCGCACCCGGCGACGGTCAGTACGCCCAAGGACGTGGCTTTGTCCGGTTCTTTGATCGGAACGGATGTGGATGGGGATCCGTTGACGTTCTCTGCGGGAGCTACGGCGCCCATGCACGGTAGCGTCACGGTGAACTCAAATGGCACGTTTACTTATATTCCCGACGCGGGATTCGTGGGCTTCGACTTGTTCACGTTCAAGGTCAATGATGGCACAGTTGACAGCCCGGCCGGCAACGTGATAGTCCATGTCATCGGAACGCCCAACGGAGCCCCCACGGTCAGCAATGGGTCTGGCAACGTGGCCACCAATGTCACATTTGACGGCTCGGTATCGCCGCTGGCGGTGGATCACGAAGGAGATCCCCTGACATTCTCTGTCGTAACTCCACCGACTCACGGCAGCCTCACGCTGAATCCCGATGGGACGTTCGCCTATACGCCGGACACCGACTTTGTCGGTTCTGACTTCTTCACGTTCAAAGCGAATGACGGCTCATTTGACAGCAATGTGGCGACATTCAATTTGAATGTCAGTGACGTAGCGGGTGGTTTCACCCTGATCCTGTCCGATAACCCAGGGACGATTGCGACAAGCAGAAGTGTCGTTCCATTGGATGGCAGCGCGAGCTTGATCAACGTGGCCCCCACGGTGAACTTCGCGAATGCCGCGGTCACGGCCAGAATCACTTCCGGTGCCAGTTCCCAAGATCGGTTTGTACTGACGGATGGAGGCTCGGTTGATATCCGCGGGCGAAAGATTCGCGTCAACGGCACGGAAGTCGCGCGGATCTCAGGTGGTCGTGGCGGCCAGGCGTTGGAGATTGCGTTTAATTCCAGTGCCACGACAGATTCAGTGCAAGCCGTCATACAACGCATTGGTTTGAGGACCACACGCCGATCCGGAAGCGATCCGCGTGTCGTACAGATTACGGTGAATGCGGACGGATTCAGCAGTTCGGCTTCGATCGTCGCCAATAAGGTTTAACTTTCGAGGTCGAGTTACTCACAATGAATGTGATTGCCCTCTCCGGTGGATGAAAGTCCTCTGCCGGAGAGGCTTTTTATTTTGGGACCAATATCAGACTGAGCCTGCTGAGTTCACCGATTGACAGGTTCTTGGGGAGGCGAATGTAGTCGTTAGGATGGGCACTCTGGCCCGTCTCCTGGGCGTCTCACAGCAGAGGTTTTTGTGGCCACGTTTTGTCGGGCCTGGCAACAGCGCGACGATGTATCGGGTTGCAATAGACGTGGGCTTTACGTGGGGGCCTTCGCAATATCGAAGGTTCAAGGCTAGACGGGCAAGAGTGCCCATTCTACGAGACGACCGATGCAGTTCGCTCGAGACATTGAGCTACTCGCGGGCAAAGGTGGCCGCGGCGCGCAGGTCGAGAAAGAGCTCTTCCTGCATTCGTTGACGCGCATCTGCATCGGGTGTTCGAAGAATCGATGAAGGATGCCAGGTCGATAGAACTTGCTGGCCGTTCGGCAATGCCAGAAGTTGTCCGCGCTGACGAGTGATGCGGAACTTGTGGCCCAGCAATGATTGAGCAGCAGTTGCTCCCAGACACACGATCAGTTTTGGCGCGACAGTCTGGATCTCGGCCAACAACCAAGGTTGGCAGGCACTGATTTCTCGAGAGTTCGGCTTGGCGTGCAGACGACGCTTGCCGACGGGTTCCCATTTAAAGTGCTTGACCGTGTTGGTCAGGTAGACCTCATTGCGATTGATTCCAGCGGCAGTAAAGGCGTCATCCAGCAGCTTGCCTGCAGGGCCGACGAAGGGTTGCCCGGCATCGTCTTCTTTTTCACCCGGGGCTTCGCCGATAAACATCAATGCTGCTGGAGCCGGGCCCGAGCCGAAAACCGTTTGAGTTGCACGCACATAGAGATCACAACCTTCACATTTCGAGGCCGCCGTCCGCAACGATTCCAGCGTCAGTTCTGCCGGTAGGTAATCTGCAGCGGACAGGCGTTTGTCGCTGACTTCGCTTGCAGCACTAGCCACGCCGTGCTTACCAACTTGTCCGCGCGAGCTATCGAGCATCAACTGCCTCGCTTTTATTCGCTGCCACTGACGGCTGAACCAATACGGCTATGGGTTGAGTCGGGCGTTGTCCGCGATTCGATTCAACCTGAGGTCTGACAGCGTTTACCTCATGCACTTCCCATGCCAGCCCC